>JAFDGA010000015.1 GCA_019309545.1 Deltaproteobacteria bacterium | reverse complement strand
GTGGCATTTCCTGCAATCAAAAAAAACAAGTGTTGGATCTGGAAAGCCTATGATCGTGACGCACGGCGTTGTGTCGCCTGGGTGGTGGGTGGCCGTGATCATGTTACCTGTGAGAGACTTTGGGAACGCATCGCGAGGCCCGGATGCACCTACTACACCGATGATTGGTCCGTCTACTCCAATGTGATACCCCCCACCCAGCACGTGGTGACAACCTGACAATTTCGCCGCCTATCAGGAGGCATTTATATCTATATTAGGATAACACTCCCATTTTTTCAACCTAGGTCTCACTCCTGAGATAACAATATAACCTTTGGGTGGCCAATACTGAAGAAAATTTGGGAAAACTGCTCACCCTCTTTTTAAATCTTAAGGTTGAATGATAAACATTATAATAATATTATTAATGCTTGAATTAATCAGACTAACCTCCAAGGCTTGGGCCTTGAACGCCGCCTATAAGGGTAGACACCGGCCCTCATGGGCGGAAATATTGCAGTTTTCAATAACCGGAAGAATAAGGAGATGCCATATTGAAAATTGTCATCGTCGGCGCTGGGGAGGTGGGATTCCACATCGCCCAGAGACTGGCCTTGGAAAACAAAGAAGTGGTGGTCATCGATAAAAACCCCGAAGCCCTTAAACGGGTTAGCGATCATCTCGATGTCCAAGTTCTCCATGGTTCCGGTTCTGATCCCCGAGTACTGGAAGTGGCGGGTATTAAAAGCGCCGAAAGAATTCTGGCGGTCACGGATAGCGACGAAGCCAATCTGATCGTCTGCTTTTTTGCCAACTTTTTGGCTCCGGGCATTCCCAAGGTGGCTCGTATTCGCAGCGAGGAGTACAATGCTTACCGCCAGGCTTTGGCCAAAGAGCCCCTCAATATTAACATGGTCATCAATCCCGATGTAGAGGTGATTAAATCTATTCTCAGTTACCTGAGCGCTCCGGATGTTGAAGAGATCAATGAGTTTGCCGGGGGCCGTATCGTGATGGTGGGAAAATACTTGCAGGCAGATAGTCCCTTGAATGATCTTAAGCTATTGCACCTCCCTGACAAGATAGGCGGAAAACGGCTCATCATTGCCGCCCTCATCCGTAACGACCAGTTGATTATTCCTAAGGGGACAGATAGGATCAAGGCCCACGATCTGGTTTATTTTGTCTGCGAAAAAAAGGACCTGGAGAAGTTTCTGAAACTTTTTGGCGGTCAGGTGCATTCCCTCCGGAACATCCTGATTGTCGGCGGCGGCAAAATCGGCCTGCGACTAGCCCAGGCCCTGGATAACAAAAACTACAATACCAAATTAATCGAATGCGACCTGGAGCGCAGCCAATATCTTTCGGCCCAGTTAAACCGGATCATTGTGCTGCACGGGGACGGCACTGATCAGGAGTTGTTGGATCAAGAAAATATCGGCAGCATGGACATGATCATGGCGCTCACCGGAGATGAGGAGATGAACATTCTCTCCTGCCTATTGGCCAAGCGGCTGGGGGCCTACAAAACTTTAGCCCGAATCAATAAATTTGCCTATATATCGTTGGTCCAGACCGTCGGCATCGACCACATCGTCAGCACCAGACTGGCGGCCATCTACTCCATATTGCATTATATCCGCCGGGGGCGAGTCCTCTCCATTGTCTCCCTTAAAGGCGAACAGGCGGAGGTCCTGGAAGCGATTGCCCTGGAAACCTCGGACATTGTTGGCACCCCGCTGAAAGAATTAAAATTTCCTGCCGACGCCCTGGTCTTATGTATTCTGCGTGGCGAAAAGGTCATCATTCCTACCGGAGATTCTGTCATCCAACCACAGGATCGGGTCATGATTCTCTCCACCCGTCAGAATATCCCGCTGGTCGAAAAGTCCCTAATGGTCAAACTGGAGTATTTCTAGGATGCGCTGGCGATACATTTTGCACATCATCGGCGCGCTGATCGTCTGTATCGGCCTGTGTATGCTCTTTCCACTGGGTTTCTCATTATATTACTGGGACACCGGACTGGTGCCCTTGCTCCATTCGATGGCAATCACCGTGGTCATCGGTGTATCTCTCTATATTTCCTTCAAAAATGACAATTCCAAAGGATTCCTCAGTCACCGGGAGGGCATGGTCATTACCGCCCTGGGGTGGCTGGCGGCCGGAAGTTTCGGTGCCTTGCCCTTTCTCCTGAGCGGGGTCTTTAGCAGTCCGGTAGACTGTTTCTTCGAGTCTTTCTCAGGCTTTACCACCACCGGGGCCTCAGTCCTGACCGACATCGAAAGCGTCCCCAAAGGCCTACTATTCTGGCGGAGCCTGACCCACTGGCTGGGGGGCATGGGCATCATTGTCCTGTCGCTGGCGATCCTGCCGTTCTTAGGTGTCGGCGGGATGCAGCTCTATAAAGCCGAGGTGCCGGGTCCGGTCCCGGATAAGCTCACTCCCAGGATCAAGGATACGGCCATGTTACTGTGGCAGGTATATCTGCTGTTTTCCCTGATTGAAGCCGTCTTGCTGGTGTTCGGAGGCATGAGCCTGTTTGACGCCCTCTGTCATACTTTTGGGACCATGGCCACCGGCGGCTTTTCCACCAAAAACGCCTCCATCGCCTACTACGACAGCGCCTACATCCAAACGGTCATCACCATCTTCATGCTGATTGCGGGCATCAACTTTTCCCTCCACTTCCAGCTTCTCCGGGGTAAGCCGCTGGTTATGTGGCGAGATGCGGAATGCCGTTTTTTCTTGGGGCTATTTCTGATCTTTGGCATCGTCACCACCATCAGCGTTTACCAGGACAATTATCCGTCCCTGGGCCAGGCAGTGCAGTATGCCTCCTTTCAGGTTGCCTCCATCCTTACCACTACCGGCTACGTCACGGCTGATTTTGAGCTCTGGCCCTCGCTGCCGCAATGCATCCTGCTGCTCTGTATGTTTATCGGGGGCTCGGCCGGTTCTACCGGGGGTGGCATGAAATGCATGCGCATCATGTTGTTACTTAAACATTCGTATCAGGAAATCATTCGTATTATCCATCCTCGGGCCGTGATCCGGGTCAAGCTCGGCAAGCGGGTGGTTCCGACCGATGTCCTGAGCGGCATTTGGGGGTTCTTCATCCTCTGGCTGGGGCTGCTGTTTCTCTCCACATTATTGGTGGCGGCCTCAGGTGTGGACGTAGTCACTTCGTTTGCCTCGGTTCTGGCCTGTATCGGCAATATCGGCCCCGGTATTGGCGCGGTGGGCCCGACCGATAACTATGCCATGATTCCCGCTTTCGCCAAGTGGGTGCTAATGTTGTGTATGCTGCTGGGCCGCCTGGAAATCTTTACCGTCATCATCCTGTTTATCCCCGAATTCTACCGCAAGTAACCCGAGGGCTGAGAAAGAAAATCTTTATGCTTGAAGATGGTTCGTGAAATGAACCACAGGGGGGTCGGCTGGCCTAGTTATAATAACTATTTGCAATCAATGAGATAATATTTGAAGGGTAGGGGACAATTTATGGTACTCTCCAGGTGGCATAACTCACGTCCCTACTTTTTGTCATTGGGAAGGGCCCAGGGAAGGCAGATCTTCCCTTCGGCGGCCAATGAGCCGCCCTGGACGACATGATCGTCAGCCTGAGGAGCCGGCGGAGTTATAGGCGCTGCAATACAGGAATCCACGGACGCCGACAACATGACGATCAGCGTGAATTTTAATAAGCTCGCGTTCACTAAACATCACTCCTGGAGAGGAATATGGAAATAATCTTGCTCCGAAAAGGTTTTGGGTAAAGATTGGGGACAGTCGAGTTGACTACTTTTATTATTGAAAATATTGGTTTTATGGGGTATGAAATGGTAGTCCCAACGGGACTCGAACCCGTGTCTCTGCCGTGAGAGGGCAGTATCCTAGGCCGCTAGACGATGGGACCACTGATTTAAATTTAGGAAAATTATGGGAGTCTGTCAAGAGCATTCTCAAGGGCATGAAGAATGATTTTGGCGATTATGGGCTAACCGTAGATCAGTTTAGAACAACCCAGGAACCAGGGGGATTGTATGTTTAAAAATATCCTGGTCTGTTGCGATGGCAGTGAAGAGGCCGACCGTAACCTGCAACTGGCGGTATCCCTGGCCGGGCTTGGTGGCGGCCGGGTCCGGGGGCTGTTTGTCAAAAGGTTTGTCGGGCCAGAGATTGCTACCTGGTCGCCGGGCCTGGAGATGGGGGCGGAAACTCCGTCCCTGCTTGATCCGGCCCTGATCGCCGAGATTGAGGCTGAACAGGAGGAGCGGGGCAGACAGGTAGCCGCGTCATTTTCTCGCCTGGTAGGGGGAAATGCCTCGGGCCTGGAGGTGGTCCGGGGGGATTTAATGGAAGAGTTGGTGAAGGCTTCCCGGTCCGCTGATTTGGTGGTCATGGGTCGGGGAGTGCGCCAACCCGAGGCAAAAACCTGGCGGCTGAGCGAAACTACTCGTCGGGTGCTCAAGAAATCCTGGGCGCCGGTGTTGTTGCCTCCGGTGGCCGCCTCCTGGCGTCCGGGGGGGCCTTATCTGTTGGCTTATGACGGTAGCCTGGCGGCAAATTGTGGGTTACGTCAGGTGGCCCAGTTGGCGGCTCTGACCGGGGGGGCGCTTACCATCCTATCGGTGGGTGACGCCGAGGTAACCGCGGCTAACCTGAAGGAAGCCCAGTCCTATCTGCATCCATATGGCCTGAACCTCAGCCTGGAGGGCCGCACCGGCAAACCTGAGGCGGCCATTCTGGAGCTGAGCCGGGAGCAAAATTTCGGCCTGGTGGTATTGGGAGCGCATGGCCATCACCGCATCAAGGATATCCTGTTGGGGACCACCACGGAAAAAATTCTCCACGAGCTGGACCTGGCGTTTCTGATCTGCAGCCGTTAATTTCGGATTGAGGAATCATGGCACTTTCGGTACTCGATGTTTTTAAAGTCCTACCCCAGAGCAATTGCGGAGAGTGCGGCCATAAGAGCTGTCTGGCCTTTGCCACCGCGGTTATCAAAGAAGGCGAAGATCTGGAAAAATGTCACCATCTGTCGGCCCGGGGGCGAGAGTTGGCGCAAACCATAAAAACCCAGCAAGAGACAGGCATTAGCCGACGCCGGGAATCAGTGGCCATTGCCGCCGAGGCCTTGCATGAGAAAGTAGCGCCCCTCGATTTTGCCGCGCTGGCGCCGGGATTGGGGGCTGATTACAGCCAAGAGGATGGCAGACCCTATTTAATCATCCCTTACTTTGGCCAGCCCCTGCAGGTATTTAAAGATGAACTGCGTTATCCCCCGGAGGTTTCCGAAGATCCCTGGGACGCCATCCTGCTCTACAATTATATTGCCTCCCAGGGCCAGCAGCTTCCTACCGGCAAGTGGATTACTTTTCAGGATCTGCCCAATTCAGTCTCCAAAGTCAAGACCCAGAAGCGCCTGGAGGAGGGGTTGGCAGCCCAAATTACCGGCCAGGTGGAGCATTTGCAATCACAGGCCGCGGCCCTGGGAGCTAAACCAGCTTCCCAGGTGACGACCGCCGATGTGGCGCTCGTCTTCTGGCCGCTGCCGCGGGTGCCGATATTGCTAATGTTTTATGAAGCCGATGCCGCGGAAGGATTTGTGGCCCAGACGCATCTGCTGTTCGATGCCCAGATCAGCTCCTATCTAGACCTGGAATCCACCCTGTTTCTGGTAGAAAAGCTCATAGCGCGGCTCAGCCCTTGATCGGGCGGTCTTTTATAATTCAGGATTGATTAATAAACCACCCCCGACGGCCCAGTTTCTGAGCGGCATCAATGGTGGTGCCGCACCCGCAGAAGGCGACCAACACCACGTCGCCAGGGTTCGAGGAGGCCGCATGTTTTCCCCGGAAACTAGCTAGGCCGGGTCACGCCTTTCCATTCGTGAACCGGTCCTGCCCCCCTGTGAGCTGTTAAATTATCATCATACCAAACTCGACCGTCTGGGTCAGTTTTTCTATAACGCCTCTCAACGTAATCTTTTTCATAGGGAGTGAATATTTTGTTCCAGGTCCAGGTTTTTTCGGATTTGCTATATAAAAAATGACATCGTGGACCCGGCGTGCAGATAAAAAGAGCCGGTCTCTTTTAAAACAGTCGCAGTTCAACCAGCCGAATGGCCATCATGGTCAGATAGGCCATGATTGTTATTTTCGCCGATGAAGCCCCGGAAGTTTTTCATCATTTCGACCAGAGCCGGAGGGGCGGTATCGACTAATTCCTGGAAGCTGGGTTCGGCGGCTTCGGTCCTGTGCCAGCAATCTTCGAACGCCTTAATCTGGGCATCAGAGGCGGTGCCATCCGCCTCTTTAAACAAGATATTATAACCCCGCTTGGAGTTGAAGGGGGGATCGATATAGATCAGATCCACCGAGTTATCGGCAATATGCTTCTGCAAGATCTCTAACCCAAGTTTCACCCATTCAGGAGGCCGAACTTGAGTTTTAAGTGCTAATAACTGCCAGCCCCCCCATGTAGGGCCTCAACTTCTCCGGAACCACCACCCGGCCATCGGCCTGCTGATAATTTTCCAGGATAGCCACCAGGGTGCGGCCAACGGCCAGGCCAGAGCCGTTCAAGGTGTGCACCAATTCCGTGCCCTTGGATTCGCTCCGGCGGAAGCGGATCTGGGCCCGGCGAGCCTGGAAGTCCTCAAAATTACTGCAAGAAGAGATTTCCCGGTACAGGCCCTGGCCCGGCAGCCAGACCTCGATGTCGTAGGTCTTGGCCGCGGCAAACCCCAGGTCGCCAGTGCACAGGGTCACCACCTGATAGGGCAGCCCCAGTTCCTGGAGCACCTCTTCGGCATCCTGCAAGAGTTTTTCCAGTTCGTCGTAAGAGGTCTCCGGAGTGGTGAATTTGACCAGTTCCACCTTATTAAACTGATGTTGCCGGATCAGACCTCGCACATCCTTGCCGTAGGACCCGGCTTCGGACCGGAAACAGGGAGTATAGGCGGTGTAATAAATCGGCAAGTCTTCCTCCGCCAGGATCTCTTCCCGGTGGATGTTGGTCACCGGCACCTCGGCGGTGGGCACCAGATAATAGTCCCAGCCTTCCAACTTAAACAGATCGTCCCGGAATTTGGGCAACTGGCCGGTTCCCAGCATGCTGGCGCTGTTGGTCATAAAGGGGGGCAAGACCTCCAGGTAGCCATGTCTTTGGGTATGTAGATCCAGCATAAAATTGATCAACGCCCGTTCCAGAAGCGCCCCGGCCCCTGTGAGGAGGGCAAAGCGGGAGCCGGTCATGCGGGCGGCGCGCTCGAAATCGAGAATGCCCAGGTTTTCGCCGATCTCCCAGTGGGGACGGGGAGAGAAGTCGAATCGGGGCAGGTCTCCCCATTGTTTGACTACCGGGTTATCGTCGCTGGAGACCCCCACCGGCACTGACTGATGTGGTATGTTGGGGAGATCAAGGAGAATGGCGCGCACTTCCGCCTCTTTTGCGGTCAACTCGCCTTCAATCTCCTTGATCCGCTGGTTGACCTGCCGGACCCGGTCGATCAAGGAACCGGGGTCCTGACCGGCCTTTTTGAGGCGGCCGACCTCTTCGGAGACCGTATTGCGTTCATGGCGCAAGGCCTCGACCTCAGCCAGGAGCTGGCGACGGGCCGCATCCAGGGCCACAAAATCTCCTAAGGATTGCTCCTGACCCCGATTTTTCAAAGCCGCTTGGACCTCCGCCAAATGTTCCCGGACGTATTTGACCTCCAGCATAGAACATTTCCTTAGTTAGTTATTTTCGGGTTAATTTGGTAACATATAAGGGGCGGGTAAGCCCCCCTACGGTTGACTCCGAAGGGTAAACAATTATGAGACTCACTATTGATATGGATTAATTGATGTTATCGATTATTTTACAGAAAACAGAAAACTGGAAACAGAAAACCGTATAACCGGCCTGGTGGTTCCGCAAATTTTCGCAAGTGTATGGCACTTCTGTAGCCGCCGCCACTTATTGATCTTTGACCATCGGCTCTACCAATCTGAAGCCGTTAAAAAAGCGGCGGTTTTCTTCCAGAAGGCTGATCAGGCTGGCCGCATCTTGGTTGACCACGATCCGGCGGATATCAGCGACAGCCGCCTCAAACGCGGCCAGAATCACCTGGTTGGCCTGATTGCGCAATTGGATGCAGGCGTAGAGATCAGATTTTTGATTAAACAGGTGCTGCACCTGGCCGAATAATTTCCGGAAAGTGGGAGTGGCAAAATTCTCCAACTCGTTGACTTTGGTATTTAGGGTTCGCAGGGTGGTACCCATGGCAATCAGAATAAAGTGGGTCAAGCCCTGGACCACTGACATCATGATATCATGCTCTTCCGGGGTGGTGATTTGCACAATGGCTCCGGCTCTGGCGAGCAAGTCATGGAGCCAGTTAAACCAGCGCTCGCCCCGCCCCGGACATAAAACCATGATCGAGCCTTTGATAGACTCCAAGCCCGGTCCGAACAAGGGGTGGGTGCCCACCACTTCGCCTGGAAAGTATTCCAGCATGGCAGCCATGGGGTCTTTTTTTAAGGAGGTCAGGTCCATGAGCAGGGCCTCGGGACGCAGGCAAGGGGCAATTTCCCGAATAGTTTTTTCAGTGATGTGGATAGGTACAGAGATTATGGCGACATCGACCTGGCGGGCCACTTCCGGAGAAAACGGTGTTGTTGAAGACCCGGTTACCAGGACTTCCAGACCCTGTTCCTCAAAAAATCTTTTGAACCATTGGCCCATCTGGCCCTGACCGCCAACAATGCCTACTCGGATACTCATATGATGGTCCTCTGTCGTAATAGAAAGTCAGCCAGCGTCAGCCGCACCATGGCGGCGATGACTGGCACAATCCGGGGAATCGCACTGATATCATGCCTCCCGGTAATGCTGATGGTCTGGGATTGACCATGAAGATCAATAGTTTGTTGGGGCTGGGCAATAGAAGGAATGGGCTTGACCGCAGCCCGCAGGATTATTTCGTCGCCGTTGGAAATCCCGGCCAAAATACCCCCGGCATTATTGCTGGCAAAACCGGAGGGGGTAAGGGGATCGTTATGTTCTGAACCTAACAGCCGCGCGGCCGCAAACCCGGCGCCGATTTCTACTCCTTTGACCGCTCCCACCGACATCACGGCCTGGGCTAAGGCGGCGTCCAGTTTATCAAACACCGGCTCCCCCAGACCGGCTGGACAGCCCTGGACCCGTACTTCCACCAGTCCGCCCAGAGAGTCGCCCTGGTCCCGGACCGCCTGCACCCGAGCGGCCATGGCTTCTATGATAGTGGCATCCGGACAGAAAAAGGGATTATCCCAGATCTGCTCCAAAGCGAAATTTTGTGCCCGGATTCCGCCTAGCTCCAGGGTAAAAGCCAGGACCTGGATGCCCTCCTGGTCTAAAATCTTTTGAGCCACCGCCCCGGCCGCGACCCGGGCTACGGTTTCCCGGGCTGAGGAGCGGCCGCCGCCGCGATGATCGCGAATGCCGTATTTACGCCAATAAGTAAAATCACCGTGACCCGGTCGGAACACTTGGCGCAAGGGTTCATAAGGCTCACTTCTGACATCCCGGTTGTAGATGATCAGACTGATGGGCGTGCCGCTGGTCTGGCCTTCAAAAACCCCGGACAGAATCTCCACCCGATCCGGCTCCTTCCGGGACGAGGTAAAGGCGGAAGCTCCGGGCCGGCGGCGGGACAATTCGGCCTCGATATCGGCCGCGGCGAGAGGCAATTTGGGGGGGCAGCCGTCGATAACCGCGCCCAGAGCCGGGCCGTGGGACTCTCCCCAGGTAGTAACCCGAAAAATCTGACCAAAAGTATTACCGCCCACCAGTTTTAGCCTCCTGCTGCCGGACTGCCTCGATTATCTGATCCGCCACCTGGTCGATGGACAATTGCGAGGTAGAAATTATCACATCCGCCGCAGCCTGGTAAAGGGGTTGGCGAGTTGCCAGAACTTCTTCTACTTCATATATCGTCTGACCGCCGGTCAGAGCGGGTCGACTGGCGACTTCAGCCTGATCCTGGGCAAGGCGAGCCTGGATAATCTTTGGTTCGGCGTCCAGCCAGATAATCAGGCCATTTTTCTTGAGGCGGGCAATGTTTTCCGCATCGGTCACTACGCCGCCGCCGGTGGCCATCACCAGTCCCGATTGTTCAGCATAACGGGCGACCAGTGCTTTTTCCCGCCGCCGAAATTCCGGCCAGCCTTCCCGAGCCACCAGTTCGGCAATGGTTTCTCCGGCCTCCTGTTCTAAAACCTGGTCCAAATCCACGAAAACCCGTTTAAGGGATTGGGCCACCTGCTGCCCGACAGTGGTCTTGCCAGAGGCGCGATAACCGATTAACACGATGTTTGACATTGCTTCACTAAAGTCAAGGCTTTCCATCTACCTAATCCTGGCGAGTGATAGCCAACAGAACGGTCCCGCCCCCGGTGGTCTCCATGGGATCGAGACATTGCACATAGGCCACTTCCGGGTCTCCAGGGCTGAGCCCCAGACTGATCGGGTCGACCCCGTGGGCCAGAGCAACGTAATAAGGCATGAGCGATGCCAGGGAATGCATGCAGATGCGACCGGCAGGCCCGGGCTGGAGTATATAACCCTCCTCCAGGACAAAGGTATCCCCCTCCTGATAAACCGGGCAGTGACCCTTAATTTGCTTGATTCGGATTATCAATCGCATCCGTCCCTCTCTGAATCTGGCTTATATATGCTAAAAACCCCTACCGGATGGAAGATAACCGGACGCCCCTGGTCTTCAAAGGCCAACTCTTTGATAAAGGCAATAACCTCTTGCCGAAAACCGGAGGGCAAGGTATCGGCCCGGCATTCTAAAAAGAAATTGATCAGTTGCTGGCCTTGGGGGGATTCTGGGTCCAGGCAATCCGAAACATCCAAAACACCATCTACAATATCAAATTTAAAAGAAATCGGCAATTCTTTCAATAATCCATAAATATCCCGGGAAGAGAACATCTCCTTCACATCTCCTTTGGCCCGCTTCAGAAAACGGCGTTGGATTTCATTGATTCCCAACGGCGTCTGATGAAAAATTAACAGACAGCCGTGGTCCTGAAGGAGTTTGACCGCACTCAGGATCGCCTGACGGCGATCGGGGACATAGTAGAGACAATGGGTTAAATGGATCAGATCAAACTTCCGGGAGAGCGGCGGGCCCGGGAAGGTTTGGGACAGAATTTGAAAATCCGGGATGGGCAGGCCGCTTTCCCAAAACCTGGTCTGAAATACCTGATTATGGTCAACATTAGGGTCAATGGCCAGATAGGCCCGAATCGGCCAACGTTGCAAAAGCAGGGTCATCAGTTGCAGATCAAAATCCCCCGTGCCGCTGCCGATACTCAAAATTTCCAGCGGTCCAGACCAGTTAACCCGGGGCATAAAGTCGTCGGTCAGCCATTCCTGCATCGACTGCCATTCACTGGAAATTTGCTTGAAGAGATTGAAACATCTGGCATAATCGCAGTCGCTTAGCGGCGGCGCCTGGAAGGTCGGGGCTTCGTTAGTAGTCATCTCTAGATTATCCTTATACGGCAAGGGGTTGAGGTCAGATTCGACTTGGCTGGATGAATTTTTGCTTCTGTCAGGGTAAAACGGTGCCTGGAGCCACGCCTGTCACCTCATAATAAAATAACTTCCCCTTCCCGGGCGGCATCAATCTCCAGGTTGCCAGAATGCGAGGCGAGCAATTGCCGCGCCTGGCTGACGATCTCCTTGATCTGGGCGTCAGTTCGGGCCGGATCGTGGTGAAACAGGCGTAGGCGGCGGGCACCGGCGGCCAGAGCCAGTTCTACCGCCTCTTTGTAGGTGGAGTGCCCCCAGCCCCGGCGAGCGGCAATTTCCTCTGGGGTATACTGGGCATCGTGGACCAGTAGATCACAGCCTTGAGCAAAGTGGGCATAATCTCTTAACTGCTTACCTGGCGGCGCCTGGGGGTCAAGTTCATTGTCGGTTAAAAATACAAAAGTATGGTCTTTTCCCCGAAAACGGAAACCCATGCCCCCCTGGGGATGGTTGAGTTCGATGCCCTCGATAACCGCATCTCCGATCTCAAGCGGACGGTGCGTGATTATCCCTAAAGGTTGGATCTGGGCCTTAAGTTCATTAAAGGCGACCGGGAAAAAGCCGTTGGCCTGGTGACTATCAAAAACCGCTTCCAGCCCCCAGAAGCCCCGAGGGCAGCCATCAACCCAAATTTTGGTATGCCGATTATAGATCGGGGCGAAGAATGGAAATCCCAGGATATGATCCCAATGGCTATGGGTAATCAGCAAGAACAAAGTTATCGGCTGCTCTGATTTTAAGAGATGATCCCCCAGGGCCCGGATGCCGCTGCCGGCATCAATGATAATTCGCTCTCCGGAACCGAGTACGACTTCTACGCAGGTAGTATTGCCGCCGTATTCGACGGTGAGAGAGCCAGGCGCGGCAATGGAACCCCGGGTGCCCCAGAATCGGATCTCCATTCTACAACTCCACTATTCGCTAAGCAGTTTTTCCAACCGGACGGAATAAAGCTGACCATGGCTGACCATCACTGATTTAGACTTTACTTCTCGATAGCCCTGATGTTTAAAAAATTTCCAGCCCTCCTGGGTCGGGGTATCAATCAATATCCGCGTTATCTGTAGCTGGCGGGATAGATTCTCCAACCGGGCCAGCATCTGCCGCCCTAAACCCTGAGCCCGCAGGCCCTGGAGGACATGCAGACAGGTTATAATAGCAATCTGCTGATCGAACAAAATATTCATTCTGGCCCGCAGGATCCAGCGCGGTTCGGGGCAGAGATACTCCTGGCAAATATCGATTTCCAACCATTGCCCGTCCCTGGTAAGGTTGACCCGGCGTCGGTTTTTTCCTGGCTCCAAAACCGCCGGTAATACCAGGGTGGCAAATTCAGCTTCAACCCAAGAGGTTAGCTCATCCTCTAGTATTTCTTCGGTATAATTATAATCGCCTAATTCCATGGATATGATTAAGACCCTGAAATTCGAGATACGCGGCCACCAATCCAAAGCAACCGGTAAGCATCAGATCTCCCAAGGGCGCGGCAAAATGAGCCGGGAAACCCTCGCCTAACCGCCGCTGGGGGCCGGTAATGACCGTGAAGCGAAAAGCCGGTCCATTAAGATAATCCGGGGCAATGGCGCAGCCATGGCCCTGGTCTTGATAAATCTCTTCATTGGATAGAGTCCCGGCCTGAAAACGGCTTAAATGATCAGCTAACTTTGCGGGATTCAACAACCTGGTATGATGTTCATAGAGGCCCCACAACCGGTCCTTTCGGACCAGAGCCGCAAAAGTATGGGCGTTGCCGATGTTAACCACTACCAGGCCGTTCTCTTGGTGAGCCTGGGCCTGGGGATCGAGCAACGCCCCCCTGATACCTGCGGTACAGGTATCCATTACTAGAGCGCCGGGGAGGATTTCCAATCCGGCGGCCATCCGGGTAAGATAAGTCGGTGGAGAACTGTAGGCCAGATCCGATAACCGGCCGCCCTGCTGCAGAAAAGCTTCCCAATGTTGAAAACGGAACCGCCGATTGCTGAGTTGAGGGCTGAAACCATGATCCTGCACGGCCAGGGCATAACCATTCGGCGGGGTAACCTCAAAGTCAGCCAGCAGCCGATTTATGGCGTCCAGGTCGACGTCGCCCAGAGTTACCACTGCTGCTTGCTGCGGCGGCTGGTCCACCAGCTTAAGGCCTAAGGCCTTAACCCGATCGAGGTTGTCAGCAACGGTCAGGGCGGGTTCTGGCCGGGCATAAACCTTGAGTCCTTGCGCCAGATGCCCTCGAATGGCTCGGTTTACGGCCCCGCCGCCCATGAGACGGCCAGTGAGAAAGAGGTCAGCTCCGGCCGCAGTCAGCCGCTGAATACGCCGGGCGATTATCTGGGTAGGGGCAGGCAGGATCAGCTTGACGGCATTTTCCAGGGGCTGGTCTGCATCCCACAACAGGATATCCTGAGTGCCGCCGCCGACATCAATGGCTAGGAGGCGTAATGTTGGCTTGATCGGGTTAATTGTTCCTAATTTTCCCAGGCCGCCAGGGTCGCTAAGGCCACCTGGGCAGCTTGTTGGCGGGCCTGACGTAATCGCCAGTTGCGAAATCCGTGTTGCCAGGTCAGCGTAAATAATTCATCGGAGACTATTAGCAACCCGGCCACGGCCGCCTGGCGGAACTGTCCCACGGTGAACAGCGCCGACATTTCCATCTCCACCGCCAGCATACCTCGCTCTCCGTAGGTTTTGACCTTATGGACGGTTTCCCGATAAAAGGCATCGGTGGTCCAAACTTTGCCAGTGCGAAAAGCATGACCGCCGCGACACAATTCCTGGCTCAGCAGTTGAACCAGAGTTGGATCAGGACCGGATTCTGGTCCGCAACAGGGGTAATGGATAGAGGTACCCTCTTCGCTGTGCGCCGCGGTCGGAATTACCAGGTCGCCTATGCATAAACCGGCCTGCAGAGAGCCACACCAACCCAGCCCCAGGATGGCCCGTGCCCCCAGAGCAATCAATTTTTCCATCACTAACACGGCATAGGGGGCTCCCGGAGCCGGACCAACAATGGTAATAGGCCGTCCGTTCCAAACCCCCTGCCGAAACGGGCAGTCGGCGAACTCGCGTCTGCTTCCCTGGGCACCCGCCAGACGGCAAAGATATTGGTAATCCCGGCGGACAAAGGTCATTATTACCCGCGGCGACACCGAATCTTCGCCTCGACCCCGGCGGGGAGCAATGACTACCGCCTCATCCTCCAGCTCCGGATTATTAGGCATTGTCCATGGATTTTAGCAGATTGCACCGGTTAGTCAACCTTACTTTGACGTCATTGTCCCTTATCGGGCAGAATCTTGATGAAGAACTGAAATTGCCGGTCAGAAGCGGCTAAATTAGAGCTCCTCAGGAGGAAGTGACCCTATTCGGTCATTTAACCGATGGACCGATAAAGTAATCTTAGCTGAATCAAGCGAACAACTGTCCTAGTTGATAGATCAACACCGCGCTCGTCCAGCCCACCAGCAGACTCCAGCCTACGGCCAGACCGGTCCACTTCCAGGAGTTGGTCTCGCTTTTAATTACTCCAATAGTAGCAAAGCAGGGGATATAAAGCAGAGACATGACCATAAAGGAGAGGGCCGTGAGGCTGGTAAAATATTGCGGTAAGACATTGCTCAATCCCTCTTCGCCGCTGGCCAGCAGGGTTCCCAGGGTGCCGACCACCACTTCCTTAGCCACAATGCCAAAAATCAGCGCCACCGCGGCCTGCCAGAAGCCGAAGCCGGCTGGGCTAAAAAGCGGTCCCACTAATTTCCCGAACTGACCGATCCAGCTCTGCTCACTGGCATATTCCACCCCCATCGGCATGGAGGCCAGCAACCAGATCAAGATCACTCCGGCCATGATAATGGTGCCGGCCTGTTTGATAAACATGCTGGCCCGGTGCCACATATGCATTATGATGTTTTTGACGGTGGGCAGACGATACGGCGGCAGCTCCATAATCAACGGCGAGGATTCCCCTTTAAAGAAGAGATTTTTGAATAATAAGGCGGTCAGAATGGCCACTAAGATGCCCAAGAGATAAAGGGCGAAGATCACCGCGCCTGACTGTTGGGAGAAAAAGGCTCCGGCAAATAAGACATAAATCGGTAAGCGGGCCGAACAGGACATAAAGGGATTGATTAACACCGTTAAGATACGGTCTTTGGGAGATTCCAGGGTCCGACAGGCCATAATCCCAGGGATATTGCAGCCAAAACCGAGGATCATCGGAATTGAGGATTTGCCGTGCAACCCCAGCCGCTGCATGAAGCGGTCCATGACAAAAGCGGCCCGGGCCATATAGCCGCAGTCTTCCAAAATACCGATCATCAGAAAGAGGATCAAGATGTTGGGCAAAAAGACCAGAACCGAACCGACCCCGCCGATGATCCCTTCGCTTAATAAGGAAGCAAACCAGGTGTCGCCCAGGAGAGCGGTGGTCTGCCCTGCCAGCCAGCTGAATCCGGTATCGATATAATCAGCCAGGGGATTACCCAGATCAAAAACCAGTTTAAAAGTAAGCCACATGAAAACCAGAAAAATCGGGATGCCCAACCAGCGGTTGAGGACTACCTGGTCAATTTTATCCGAAATGGAGATCCTTTCCTCCGGTCCCAGGGGCTTACGAAAACATTTTTTCACCAGGCCGGAGATGAAACTATAACGTCGTTCTACCAGATGAGTTTCCAGGTCACGCCCCAACCGGTCGTTTAAGGCTGCGGTTAAGTCCTCAGCCTTACGCAGAATTTCCTCTCCCTTGGGAAGGGTCCAGACCCAATCTTTGATCTGCGCGTTGTTTTCTAAGAGCTTGAGGGCCAGCCAGCGGCTGGGGGCATTAATAGAGCCATCTCTAGAGCGCTGGATCAGGTCAGTCAATTCATTCAGAGCCGGTTCCACCTCCGGACCATAATTAACCTTTAAAGGTGGCGGCCGACGATCACGAGCCGACAGGATGGTCTGGCGTAAAGATTCTACCCCTTCGGCTTTTTTGGCCACTGTAGGGATTACCGGCACTCCCAAAGAGTGGGAGAGTTTTTCCACATCTAACTGCCACTTCTTATGCCGCACCACATCCATCATATTCAGGTCAACCACCAGGTTGGCCCCTAACTCCAACAACTCTATAGGAAGATAGAGGTTGCTTTCCAGGATCGAGGCATCAACGATCACTACGGTGACATCCGGCTGCTCTTTGACCAGAAAGTCGCTGGCAATGCGTTCATCCAGGGAGTAGGCGGAAAGACTGTAAGTGCCGGGCAGATCAACCACCCGAATGGTTTTACCCTGATAAGAGTATTCGCCCTCTTTCTTTTCGACCGTTACTCCTGGCCAGTTACCCACCTTCTGGCGGGCCCCGGTCAGTTTGTTAAAGACAGTGGTCTTACCGGCATTGGGACTACCACCTAAACAGATGGTTACGTCGGCCATCCATTCCTCCTACTGGCAATGTATATATAATTTTTGGTTTGGACTTTGGAAAAGTCAGGTTAGGCAAGTTCCAAGGTTTACTCCACGGGTCTGACAAAAATGCGGTGGGCCATCCCATAACCGATGCCAAACCGTTTTTCATCAAGAGCTACCATCACCGGGCCGGGCTTGCCATTTTGGACCATCCTTAATCTGGTTCCAGGGAAAATACCCATCACTGCCAAGCGGCCAGTCATACCACGGCCGCCGCGGATATGCATGACTTCCACCATTTGGCCATTCTCAACCGCACATAGGGGACACATATTGATTTATCTTGACCTCCTGATCCTTAATTTTAGCATTTGCCCCGGGAACTACCCAGGTTACGGGATCATTCCAATTCCTTATCGGCTTTTTGTCGCCTTACTAGCAGGCTTGGCCCTATCGGTTACCGAAAGAGGTTTTTGATGGTCAGCCAGGCGCCGGCTGATTTCTCGCTCCGCGGCGTTATCCTGATTAATAAAGGCTTTCCCCCAAGGGAGCGGCAATTTCTCCGGATCATAGGTAATGGTAACCGAAAAGGCCCTAAGGATTTACTTTTATACCTTATAAAGGTGCCATGGTTTTCAAAAGCCGCTAAATCAATCTGGTCGGCGTGCTTCAGATGGCCAGGAGAAAACCATAGCCGCACCCGTCCCGGAAGGTGATGCACGATGCCGGTAATACCGGACCGCAAATCCAACAGGGTGTTAAAATCGGCCACGATTTGATCTCCTTAAACATTATAGGCGCCAAACTATAAATATATATTTTTTTCCACAAAGAAAACAACTGAAAACCACCCCGGGCAACAAATTCGGCATAGTCTGTCCATTGCCCGATCTTGTTTTTTAGCAATTGCTATTCATTAGCACTAATAATTCGGGGCATTGGAGTTGTCAAGTTTTTTTTCCAAAAAATGCCCAATCTTGCTGCCAACTAAGAGTCTTAAAATCCATGCCAAAACCCGGCTATTTTCAAGGAAAAAGGCGGGAGAGCAATAGGTATCGGCTTATTTCCCGACTGGCGCCGAAAAATTTTGGGCTTTATCTCCAAAAAGGGTTGACAATGTTTTATTGTCGTGTTATTAATGCAACTGCATCGCAATTAAAACAAGTTCTGAGTGCGGAAAAAAGGGTTGACAGAGCCAGTGGAAGTCTTATAAAATGGTGTTATATCAAGGGAACGAATCCCTGCCGCTGATTACGGCGAAAGACGCCGATTCTAAGCCACGAAGGTAAGGAGGCATTGAAATGCCTTGACCCTCGTGGTTTTTTTATTCTCGCCCGGCGGTTGACCAGTTCCACCCGCAACATCATCTTGACGTCCGGTGACAAGGGGGTCTGATGCCTAAAGATTTCCAACTCCATTTACAAGTCTCGCATGGTCAGCTAAGACTTTTGCCTGCGGGCTGGCTCAACCCTGCTGAGGTTCATGTGATCCTGGGAGCGGCCCGGTCCGGCCTGACTTTGTTTCCGGTCATCATCATTGATTTACAACAAATCCACAAGGCAAACCAGGAGAGCCTAAAGCTTCTGGAAGAAGGACTGGAGCAAATCATTGCTGAAAAAAAGTTGGCCCTCTGTCGCGAATGTCCTAGATTAGGCTGGCACCAGGGTGGGGAAGGGTGGAAGATCTTAACTATTCATGACAAATCTGCTACAGGTGGTTGATATTATTGTATTTCCAAGGAGGAAACCATGCCCTTATATTGTTATCAGTGTACTAACTGCCAGGTTACCGAAACTCGCATCGCCGGGGTTGATGACCACCTGGCCATTTGCGATTACTGTGGTCATCTGATGGTCCGGTTAGATGTTGATCTCTTTGCGCCCTATTTTACTCAACCCGCTGGCCTTGCCAGCGACAAAAAAAATCACTAGAAAGGAGAACTTAGGATGAAGCAAACCCGATTCTGGCTAACGCTGTTGTTGGTTAACTGGCTGTTGCTGCCGGCAACGGTTTGGGGAGAGCCGCCCACAAAGTCGGAAGCCAGCATGGCCGCGGCCTCAGCCACTGCTTGGGAAGAACCACCGGCTACTTTCGGCCCGATAATCACCGATACCGCGGTGCCTCCAGATGTGGGCAGCTGGGCTATTCAACCGACTTTCGCGGTTAGTTGCGTGGTGGACAGCTTTAGCCCGAGCTGGCAGCGAGAATCCGCGGGCGGCGATTTCACCAATTTTTCCAAGGACATCAAGTTAACCTATGGGCCCATCGAAAATATGGAAGTCTTTATCGACATGGTAACTTACACCCATAACTGGGCCAGCGATGTCAACGAGCCGGGGCCGGGGGGAGAACGCTCTGCGGATTTCGGGGGGATCGGCGATCTTAACCTGACCGCCAAATATCAGTTAGTAGCAGAAACCGCGACATGGCCGACGATCACCGCCCTGGGGGCGATTGATTTTCCCACCGGTCACTTCCGCCATCTTAAACCGGGCAATCTGGGTACCGATGAACTAGGCGGCGGGGCCTATACCTTTACCTTAGGGTTAAATACTTCGAAGTGGATAAAGCCCTTTTATTTATATGGCAACCTGTGGTATTCCATGCCCACGGATTTCACTGCCGATGGTGAGCCGGATTCGGATCCGCTGGGTCATACCCCCCAGGTGCATTATCACCCGCGCGATTTTGTTACCCTTAATCTGGCGGCGGAATGGGTCTTTACGGAGAAGTGGATCGGCTTGTTGGAACTGACCAGCACTTGGGACGCCGGCCGGCTGATCGGGCCTAAACCCAATATGTCTCCCGCGGCCCTGGTAAGCGTTTTGCCCGGGATCGAGTACATGGCCTGGGAGAAGCTGTATTTCGCTTTGGGGGTCAACATTGATGTCGCCGGGAAAGAAACGGACGCCGCGGTTACCCCGATATTTTCCTTTGTGTATGAATTTAATTAGAATTACCGAGTAGGGCATGATTTTTCATGCCCTCTCAAGTAGTAGTCAGGCGGACTAGGGGGTAGGAGGGTTAGTTGATGGGTCCTCCTGGTGGCGAGCAGTTGCCCAGGTACCAGTCGTTGACTCGGGTGGGATATCCCGCTCTTACCTTGATCAATTTTTCTTAGGGAGTCTGGGTTAGGCTCTCTAAGAGGCTGGAAAACAGTACTTATCCTTAGTGAGATGTCGGCTACCTCGTTAAATCCTGGTAAGCAGGCAAGACTCCCAGGCCGTGGGCCGACTTGATGGCTCGGTCAATGGCCAGGCG
Organism: Deltaproteobacteria bacterium; assembly: GCA_019309545.1. Classification (NCBI taxonomy): domain Bacteria; kingdom Pseudomonadati; phylum Myxococcota; class Myxococcia; species Deltaproteobacteria bacterium. The sequence goes on along the minus strand of JAFDGA010000015.1, from coordinate 25,607 downwards.
TAGGGCTTCTTCTCCCAGCAAACCCACTACGTGGAGGTCTGCTTCTATCTGGGGGTTGGAAAGCGCAAAAACGATATCGCCGTCAAACAGGGTATGGATCGGAGATATGGCCCGGGCCAGGCCATTGTGACCCATCTGGGCTATTTTGTGGGCCTGTTCGCGGGTCAAACGGGCATTGGTGGCAATCACTCCCAGAGTGGTGTTAGGCTCCCCAAAATTTTGCCGTACCACCCCCTGGCGGATCATTTGCGCCATTCCCACGAATTCTTTGCTCTGTGGAGATGAGCGCGCCCCGGCGATGATCTTGCCGGTATGATAATCCAGCACGTCGCCAAAGGCGTTGACTGCCACCAACGCGCCTACCAATAGGCCCTCCGGACCGGCAAGACAGGTAGTTCCCAGCCCGCCTTTGGTAGCCTGAGGGAGGCCGAAGAGTTTGCCTACCGTGGCCCCGGTTCCGGCCCCGACGCTGCCCTCGCTGACCATATCGCTCCGGGCCTGCAAACAGGCATTGTAGCCCATAGTTCGGTCCGGCCGGACCCGGCAATCCCCCAGGGAGAGGTCAAAGATGACCGCAGTGGGCACGGTCGGGACCCGAGTGATGGTCACATCAAAACCCCGGCCGTGCTCTTCCAGGTATTCCATGACCCCACCGGCGGCATCCAGTCCGAAAGAGCTGCCTCCGGTCAGCAGCACTGCTTGCACGTCGTTGACAATGTGATAATTGGTAAGGGCGTCCAATTGCCGGGTCCCGGTAGCCGAGCCGCGCACATCCACACTGCCGATGGTACCCGGCGGACAGAGAATCACCGTGCAGCCGGTCAGACTTTTGAAATCACTGACATGGCCTACCTGAAAACCTGGCACCTGGGTAATCATGCCGTTCATTATTATACCTCAAACCATTTGGACAAAAAATTATTGGACCAGCTCAAACTGACCATCCCGAATGGTCAGAATTTTAATGTCCAACTGCGCTTCCCGTTGGAAATCAAAGCCCTGAAACCAGGGTAGCCCTGGCCCTGGTTGCCATTCTCCCAGCCGTTGGGCCAGGTCTCGGCGGGTCAGGCCGGGGTGGTGGTGCAGCAGGTCGGCTAAGAGTTTGACCGCACTGTAGCCTTGGGCAGCCAGGTATTGAGGTGTTTGTTGATAACGGGTCTGAAAGGCCTGGACAAAAGCCTGAACTTCCGGATTGGAATCTTGGGGGAAGAAAGCATCGGGAAATAAAATGCCCTCCAAGGAAGCCGCGGCTGTTTGCAAAGTGTGGGAAGAATGAATCAGATTGGTTCCCAGTAATTGAATTCCGGCCAGCGGGCTGCTTTTCAGTTGTGAGGCCAGAGCCGCGACTTCGGACGGCTCATCCGGAACAAAGAGCGCCTCAAATGCCGGGGTACTGCCGGTACTGGGCTGATAGGCCTCGGCCAGGGTAGCAATAACCCCGGAAAAATATTGGGTCCCTTCCGGGTAGGAGACTTGGGAAACCAACAATCCGCCCTGGCTGACAATTTCTTCATCAAAAAGGCGGCGGAACGTCTGGCCATAAGCAGATTCAGGGTAGAGGATGGCATAACGCCGGATCCCTCGCTGCACCACCATATAGGTCAGCAATGCCTTGACCTGCATGCGACTGGTCAGAAAATCACGAAATACCAGGTCGCCGATAGCGGTAATGTCTGCCTTTTGGGTCAGGGTGACAATGGGCAGGCCCTGTCGCTGAGCAGCTTGAGCCGCGGCTTTGGCGGTCGCCGAGGTTAGCGGACCGAGCACCGCCAGGATTCTTTGGTTTTGACTCAGGGCATCCACCGCCTGAGCCGCCAGAGAAGGGGAATTTTGACAATCCTCAAAGATCAGTTCTACTTTGGTCTGGTCCGCCGCCAGTTCCATCCCCTGACGTACCCGGCGGCCGACCGCTTCGTAATCGCCGGTCAGCGGCAGCAAGCAGCCCAGCGCCGGGTTCTGGGGAGCGATGAAGGTAGTTGACTCCGGCCCCAGCCATTCGGCTGCCATGGCCGTTTCCGGGCTGTTGGGAAATCGCTGCATTAAGGTATTTAACCATTCTCGGGCTGTTTCCAGATGTCCCTTCTGGAGTTCCAATCGGACCAGTTGGAGCAGCAATGCCGCGCTCAGCGGTTCATTGCTGTAAAGTTCCGCCAGACGGACCAGTTCCGGGGGTTGGGCCTGTTCTACTAATCTGGTTTTGATATCCTGGAACCATTCGACATCACCGAAGGCCAAGTTTTGATTAGCCAGTTGCAGGCGGACAAAGGCCTGGGAAACATTGCCGGTTTTTAGTGCCAATTCAGCGAGTAAGGCATTAGTCTTGAACCGGAGCTCAGGATTCAGATTTGAGGCAGTCAATCCTTCCAATACCTGGAGGGCCTGTTGGTATTGACCCTGTTTAAAATATGACTGGCCGATGCCATAGCGGGCTTGCCAGGCTAAAGGGCTCTCGGGTCTGCTCTCTAATAGCTTTTCGTAGCGGCTCCGAGCCTTTGACCAATTTCCCCTTATGCCTGATATTTCAGCAGTGCGAAGCATTACCAGACGGCGGTGCTGTCCTTGGGGATAAGTGCGGAGGTATTGTTCAAAGCTGTTTTGCGCTTCCGCGTAGCGATGGGCCTGATACAAACTTTCCGCTTCCTTATAAAGCCTTTCAGCAGTCTCCGAGCGAAACGGTCTGGACAGTAATTCGGGCGGGATACAAGCAGCAATAAGAATTACCGCTCCGAGCAGCACCCCCATCAGGAGGCGGGAATAAGGGAGGGACATAATGCTGGCATCCTAAACGATAGACAAAAAAGTGGGGGACGATCAGCCCCCCACCCTGATCATCGCGGTGGCGAGGTTATTTAACTTCCTCGAATTCGGCTTCCACTACTTCTTCTTCGGGGCCTTTGGGCTTTTCCTGAGCTCCGGCTGCCTCTTCTCCCCGTGGGCCCGCGGTTTGAGCATAGATCTGTTCGGCCAACTTGTGAGAGGATTTCATCAGCTCATCGCTGAGCCTTTTGATTTCGTCGATATCGGTACCGGCCATGGCCTGTTTGAGGCGATCGATCTTACCTGTAATATCGGATTTGGTGACGGAGTCCACTTTATCACCCAATTCCGTCAGGCTTTTTTCAGTGGTATAGATTAGAGAATCAGCCTGATTCCGGGCCTCGGCCAACTGTCGCTTGCGTTTATCTTCCTCAGCATGAAGTTCAGCATCCTTAGTCAGCCGTTTGATCTCCTCCTCGGTCAGACCGCTGGACGCGGTGATTTTGATCGACTGCTCCCTCCCAGTACCCAGATCTTTGGCCGAAACATGGACTATCCCGTTGGCGTCGATATCAAAGGTCACTTCGATCTGGGGCACCCCCCGAGGCGCAGGAGGAATCCCCACCAACTCAAATCGGCCCAGGGTCTTGTTATCTTCCGCCATCTCCCGTTCTCCCTGGAGCACATGGATGCTCACCGCGGGTTGGTTGTCGGCGGCGGTCGAAAAGATCTGGCTGCGTTTGGTCGGAATGGTGGTGTTCTTCTCGATCAGCTTGGTAAATACTCCACCCAGGGTTTCAATGCCCAAGGAGAGAGGTGTGACATCCAACAACAGCACATCTTTGACTTCCCCTTTCAGAACCCCGCCCTGGATAGCGGCGCCGATGGCCACAACCTCATCGGGGTTAACGCCTTTATGAGGTTCTTTGCCAAAGATCTCTTTGACTTTTTGTTGGACCTTGGGCATGCGGGTCATGCCCCCGACCAGAATGATCTCATCAATGTCCGGGGCCGACAGGTTGGCATCCTTAAGGGCAATCCGGCAAGGCTCGACCACCTTTTCGATCAGGTCATCGACCAGGGACTCCAGTTTGGCCCGGGTCAGTTTGAGCACCATATGCTTGGGACCAGAAGCGTCCGCCGTGATGAACGGTAAGTTGATCTCGGTCTCCAAGGAGGTCGAGAGTTCCATTTTGGCCTTTTCCGCGGCTTCCTTGAGGCGCTGTAAAGCCATCCGGTCCTGGCGCAAATCAATGCCCTGGTCCTTGCGGAATTCGTCGGCGAGGTACTCGATGACCCGCTGATCAAAATCATCCCCGCCCAGATGAGTATTGCCGTTGGTCGATTTAACTTCGAAAACCCCTTCACCGATCTCCAGGATGGAGATATCGAAGGTTCCTCCGCCCAGGTCAAAGACGGCAATTTTCTCATCTTTTTTCTTGTCCAGACCATAAGCCAGAGATGCCGCGGTGGGCTCATTGATGATTCTGAGGACATTGAGTCCGGCGATGCGGCCGGCATCTTTAGTGGCCTGACGCTGCGAGTCGTTAAAGTAAGCCGGGACGGTAACCACTGCATCGGTAACCTTTTCTCCCAGATACTCTTCGGCGGTTTGTTTCATTTTGCCGAGGATCATGGAAGAGATTTCCGCCGGGCTATGCTGTTTGCCCTGAATCTCCACATGCGCATCACCATTATCGGCCTGAACGATCTTATACGGCAAGATTTTGATGTCCCTTTGGACCTCGGGATCACTGAATTTCCGACCGATCAACCGTTTGACCGAAAATACGGTATTTTGCGGATTGGTCACCGCCTGCCGCTTGGCAACCTGACCGACCAGACGTTCGCCGCTATCCGTAAAGGCCACCACCGAGGGGGTGGTGCGGCTACCCTCCACATTAGGAATAACTTTCGGCTCCCCCCCCTCCATAATTGCTACACAGGAGTTAGTGGTTCCTAAATCAATGCCAATTACTTTAGCCATAGGTTATATTTCCTCCCCAAAAATAGTAGAGTTATTTTTATTTGTTAACATTGGCTTGGGTGGCAGTCCCGGAAGTATTGCGGGCCACAACCACCATTGTCGGTCTCAGGAGCCTATTCTGCAAAAGATATCCCTTCTGGAGCTCTTGAATAATGGTCTGATCCTCGGCCTCGGAATCTTCTTGTTGCATTACGGCATTGTGATAGGCTGGATCAAATTTTTCTCCCAAGGCGTTAATTTGGGAGACGCCAAACTTGGCCAGTGCTTGGAGAAATCCCCGCAACACCATTTCGACACCCTCCACCATGGCAGGGGGGGCGTCCTGTTGGCGGCTATGTTCCAATGCCAATTCCAGATTATCCACTACCGGCAAAAGCTCCCTAATCAAGGATTCATTGGCAAACTGGACCAATTCGGTCCGTTCCCGCTCCTGACGTTTTTTTAGATTTTCCACTTCTGCGGCCAGCCGCAGCATTCTTTCATAATATTGCTGGGCCTCTTGGGTCTTTTCCTCTAATTGTCGGAGAATGGTTTCCCGATCAACTCCTTCTGTTTCTTCTGCCCCAGCCTCAGTGGTTTCAGCGGTTGCTGCTTCGACCTGTTCGTCGTTGGTTTGGGAGCCATTATCCCTGGTTTCAGTCATACCTGCTATACTCCTTAGCTTATTTCCAGACGATTATCTGAGGACCATTTCCTTCGTCTAAATTAACTTTAATTATTGTCAGCCAAAATATCCAGATCAGATTTGGAGCCCCCCCGAGCTGGCTGGACCTTGTCCCTTGAGGTTACAACTTCAATTTATCGAGTAAGTCACTTACCAGGTAAGCAGTATATTTAACCACCGGGACTACCCGGGCGTAATCCATGCGCATCGGCCCCACTACAGCCAGGGACCCTACGGGGGATTGAGCGCGTTGATAGGGAGAGGCCACCAGACTGAGCTCAATGTCAGGGAAATTATCTCCGGGACTGATAAAAACCTGGACTCCTTGAGCTTCCAGACTCCGGTCCAAAAGCTTGATTAAGTGGTGCTTCTCCTCAAAGGCTTTGAACAGCGCCCGCATTTTATCAATATTAGCAAACTCCGGATAATCCAGAATCTGGCTGGTGCCCTCGATATATAACTCGTCGCCCTCCTCATCTTGCAGAGCCTGCTGACTCAGACTTAAAGCCTGGGAAAGCATGGTATCAAAAAGAGTTTTTTCTTCCTTCATCTGGACTACCACTCGACTCCGGGCCTCAAGCAGAGTCAAATTTTGCAACAGGCTGTTAAGATAGCGGCTGAACTTGTCCAGTTGGTCCTGGCTAAATTTATCCTCACTTTCAATAAACCGGTTTAGCACCAGGCCCTCGTGCGACACCAACACCACCAGGATATTTCTGCCGCCTAAGTTAATGAACTGAATATGTCGGATCCTGGTGGAGGCCAACCGCGGCGTCCGTACTATGGCCAGGTGTCCGGAGACCACCGATAAGATGCGCGAGGTCTGGCGGAGCAAGTCATGAGTCTCGGTAGCCGGGGGCACAAAGCCACTTGCGATCTGTTGGCGAATGGCTAATCCCAGATCTTGGGTGGGCAAAATATAATCTACATAATAGCGAAAACCCAAAGGAGTGGGGATGCGACCGGCCGAGGTATGGGGTTGGGTCAATAAACCACGCTCCTCGAGATCAACCATTAGGTTACGGATAGTCGCCGGGCTGAGAAACAGCCCCGACTTTTTCGCCACCGTCCGAGAGCCGACCGGCTCCCCGGTCTTGATATATTGGGTTATCACAGTATTTAGAACTGCGGTATCCCTTTCTCCCAGGGTTCCCATCTTGCGTTCGCCAGGTCCTAAATATATAATCCTATTAAAATTAATAATGAGTCCAATTTTTGTCAAGGGTTTTGGTGACTCCCAGAGTTCCCTTAGGGTTTTCAGGGCATCCGCATTTACTTTCCAGCCCGGGAAAAAGATTTTGACAGTCAGTTGTTGGAGATGATAAACAGTGACAGATTAGACAAAACCGCTCTCTGGTGTTTCAGGATTAATTTAGAAAGTTCAGGAGTTAAAATTTTATGGCAAACAATAAGGTAGGAGTTTATGTAGATTCCATGAATATTGTCCGCAATGGCGGCTATGGTATGCGGTATGAGGTACTTAGAAGATTTGCCAGCCGCAACGGCGACGAAGTGGTCCGTCTCAATGCTTACGTCGCCATTGATGAGGAACGGGCCAGTTCAGATCCCAATTACAAGGCCACCCTCAATTTTATTTCCACCCTGCGCGACCTCGGGTTTAAAGTCATTGAAAAACCGATCCGCTGGTTCACCGATGAATCCGGCCGGACCTATGGCAAGGCCAACGCGGATATGGATATGGCCCTGGATATCATCTCCCAATCGGATCGATTGGATATTGTCTATCTGCTTACCGGTGACGGTGATTTCTGTAATGTGGTTACTATGATCCAGAATAAAGGGTGTCGGGTTGAGTTGATTGCCTTTTCCAATGTTTCCGCTACCTTGCGCCGGGAAGCAGACCTGTTTGTTTCGGGCTACCTGATCCCCGGCCTGTCGCCCACCCAACCGCCCCAGCCTGGCGGCCCCCGCTGGGGCGAGCCCGGAAGCCGGGTCCGGGGGGTGTGCACCAAGTATCTTCCCGATAAGGCCTATGGTTTTCTCCGTTTTATGCATAGCCTGGGTAAACTCTGGGTCACCGATACGCGTCAGGGAGATTCTCCCTATTCTTCGGTATTCTTCATGGAGAAGGACCTGCCTGCGGGTATTTATCCCGAGGATTTGCCCAGCCGTGATCACATATTTGAATTTACTCTGGTAGAAGGGGAAAAAGGCTTCATCGCCTCCGACATCATCCTGGTTTATCAGTATCACTCTTAAAGTATTGGGTTATCCTGCTTCAAGTTCTAGGAGAAAAGTGAAATGACCAAAGAATTGACCGTGTTGTTTGTTACCCCGGAAGCAGTACCGTTTGCTAAAACCGGTGGCCTGGCCGATGTTGCAGGCACCTTACCTTTAGCCCTGCAACGCCAGGGGCTAAAGTTGCAGGTCGTCATGCCACTTTATGGCATGATTAAACAGGGAAAGCATTCCCTTTCTCTGGTGGCCGAAAACCTCAAGGCCATTTTAGGTCAGAACCTGTTGGAATTTAACCTGTTTACCGCTGATTCGGGAGGAGTGCCCTTTTACTTTGTGGAAAGGGATGAATTCTATGAACGCAGCCAGTTGTACGGCACGTCCCGGGGAGATTATTTCGATAATTTAGAGCGTTATACCTTCCTGGCCCGCAGTGTGTTGCCCATCTGCCTGGCGTTGAATCTTAAGCCGGATATCATCCATTGCCATGACTGGCAATCGGCTCTGGTGCCGGTTTACCTGAAAACTGACTGGTCCTGGCTGGAACCGGTAGCCGACAGTGCCTCGGTCTTTACCATTCACAACCTGGCCTATCAAGGGCTTTTCGACCGCGCCAAGTTCCCCTTGCTCGGCCTGAATTGGTCGCTGTTTTCCATGGACGGCCTGGAATATTATGATCGCATCAATTTCTTAAAAGGCGGCATTGTTTACGCGGATACCATCACTACCGTGAGTCGCCAGTATAGTCAGGAGATTCAAACCCCAGAGTTCGGCTATGGGCTGGAAGGGGTATTGCAATCCCGGGCCGAGGTGCTGACCGGCATTGTAAATGGCGTGGATTACCGGGATTGGGACCCGGCGACCGATCCCTTGCTGGTAGCCAATTACGATCCCAGCAATCTGGCCGGCAAGGCAAAGAACAAAAAGGCCCTGATGGAGAAATTTAGCCTGGAGGCCAAACTGGCCGCGGCCCCCTTATTGGGCATGATCTCGCGCCTGGCCGATCAGAAAGGCTTTGACCTGGTGGCCGAGGTGCTGCCGCAACTGATGGCCCAAGAAGTCACTCTGGTCATCCTAGGCACTGGAGAAGAAAAGTATCATCAGCTCCTGACCCAAGAGGCCCGGAAATACCCTGGCAAATTAGGGGTAAAAATCGCCTATGATAATGCTCTGGCCCACCTGATCGAAGCCGGGGCGGATATGTTTCTTATGCCCTCTCGCTATGAACCCTGCGGCCTGAATCAGATTTATTCCATGAAATACGGCACCATCCCGGTGGTTCGGGCTACCGGCGGGCTGGTGGATACTGTTGAGCCAGTTGATCCAACCAAGGGGACCGGAACCGGTTTCCGATTCAAGGAGTATGAACCGGAAGCCTTTCTGGCCGCTCTGCGACAAGCCCTTCGGGCCTATCAGAATAAATCCTTGTGGACTAAATTGATGCACAATGCCATGGCTCAGGATTTTTCCTGGGAAAGCTCGGCTAAGGCCTACATAGAACTTTATCACCAGACTCTGAGCCGAAAACAAATCGAGATCAGGAGGTCCTCATGAAAGAATGCATCAATCGTGAAAAAAACCTGGAGTATTGTAATTGCACCTATGAACCTTGCGAACGCAAGGGTATTTGTTGCGAATGTCTCCACTATCATCGCCAGATGGGTGAACTCCCGGCCTGTTTTTTCCCCCCCGAGGTCGAACGGACCTATGATCGCTCCATTGCCCGCTTCCTAAACTTACATAAAAAGTCATAATTGGCCTTAAATTAAGACCACCAGAACCTTGATCCTACCGGGCCTGATCACTTCAGGCCCGGGCCGCACCCGCTCCTCCAGACAGAAATCTAGTGCATTATTGATCATTACCCCCCAAGCTTTGGCAAGGCCTATTTATAGTATAGACTTGTAGATAAACCTGATCGTGGTCTAGGCAAAAATCGACGTAATCCACTGATCCTCAGGACCCTGGCATAAACCTTGAAGAACGATCAAGCATCGATGATTTTAAGGCCATTGGAGGGCACTGTGAGGAAGCGAAATAAGCACTCGAATATTATCGTGGCTCACCAGCTTTCACCGTTGACCAACCACATCTTGGCCCAGATGGGTGAAGAAGGACAGGTTTTGCGCCAGCGCCTGGAGCAATTTTTTCAGGAGCGTGCGGCCGTGAATCATCCTGATTGGCATCAACAACTGGATAAAGAACCGCACAAGGATTTTAACTAAACAGCCCGGGGAAAATCCAATTATTGCCCGCCTGGTCGGTGGCTGGCGCCGGACTAGGGTCGGGGAATCCCATCGCCTATTCAGGTTTTTTGGTCGGTACCTCAAGGGGAGTAATAGTTCAACCTCTTTCGGGTCTCCTGTTGGCTTATTCAAAATGATAACGATTATCCATGCTTGCCCAGACTGAGTATCGTCTTTTCTAATCTGTTCAACCCAAAAACCTAAAAAAAGACTTGATTTTTCAAAAACCCCATGCTACAAGGGCGGAGAATTTTACTTTTCTGAGATATTACTTTATTAAGACGAATAACCTAAATTATAGAATCAATTTAATCAGTCATTTGTTCTTTAGATATAGATAAGGAGAGATGGTTTGCGCTTCTCAGGTTCTGTCCTCAGGTTTTTCTTAATGTTGTGGTTAGTTGCGGTTGGCGCCGATGGGCAAGCCAGTCTTTCCTGGGCCTCAGAGGCAGGAGAAATCTTTCTGGCTCGAGGAACCAAGTTCTATTTGGACGGTAAATATCGTGAAGCTCGGGAACAATTGCTTGAGGCGGATGCAGTCGACCCCCAAAATGCCGAAGTCAAGCTATTATTAGGGATAACTTCCTTTGCTCTGCGGGACTACCCCCAGGCCCGAGTGGCTTTAACTGAAGCGTTAAATATCAACCCGCAGGTTCCTCGGGGCAAGCTTTACTTGGGAGCAACTTTATATTATCTGGGGCAGTATGATGAAGCCCGGCGTTGGTTAGAGGATGCCAAAGCCGAGACCCCCCAGGAAGGCTTGGTCCATTACTATCTAGGGCTTTGCGCCTATCAAAAAAACCGACCTGAAGTGGCGTTATCAGCATTAACCACAGGTTATGGTTTGGCCCCCGAATATGCCCCTGCCTTTCGAGTCTATGAAATGGCTTTATCAGCTCCGCGTCGGGAGCCCGAGCGGCCTTTTGACCTGACTCTATACACTGGCATTGAGTATGATGACAATGTCAAGGTCCTTCCCGATCAGACGGTTTTACCTTTTATGAAAACTGCCAAACATAAGGCCGACTGGCGTATCCCAATCATGGCGCGGGGTGAATACCGGCCGATCAGAACCGATAACATGGTTATGGGCCTGCGCTATACCGGCTATTATGGCATCAATATGAATCTAGATCAGTTTAACTTCTTTGACAATCTGGCTGAAATTTATTTAAGATACTACCGTGGACGCTTAATGATTGAACCTTCGTATGGTTATAATCTGACCTTCTGGCATGAAGAACGTTTTTCGCAATTTCATAATGCTGGATTACGACTGAGTTTGATAGAAACTCCCATCCTGACCGGGGACCTGACTTACCTTTTCCAGGACCGTAGTTTCCGCTATACGGTGACCCCGGATTACAAGCGCAGTGGCTATTTACATCAGGTCGGACTGTATCAGACCCTCGCCCTGGGAGCCAAGGGGGCATGGCGGGTTGGCGGTATCTGGGAGCGGGAACTGGCCGATGGGGTAAATTGGTCGGGCCATACTTATCGAGTTCTTACTGAATTATCCTATATGTTCCCTTATCAAATTCTCGCCTGGGTTTCCTTTGAATACGGCCGTACCAACTGCGACAACAACGATACCTTCTTTGGCTACCGGCGGCATGATAATTATTATGAGGTAATTTTCCAATTACGCCGCCCGGTGACTGACTATTTAGATGTTATTGCTGGTTATATTCACGTCAGCCAGCAGTCCAACATCCCCGATTTTGAATATGACCGAAACATCTACCAGATATTGATGTCCATGAGCTTTTAGTTGCCCTTTTTGTCAAAAGAGGAGCAAGGGAATACCGTAATGCAACAGAATCAGCATGGCTTAAGGTGGCGTCTGGTTTTATGGGGGTATTTATTTGTCTTACTGGCTATGACCCATACGGTGGTGGCCCAGGATGAAAAACCAGCGGCAGAGATCATTGCTATCACCGGCCAGGCGGAGATAAAAACCGCCACGGATGAGAGCTTTCAAAAGGCTAAACTAAAAGACCGGTTATACCCTCGGGACCAGATCCGCACCTTGGTAGAATCTAAGGCTAAATTATGGTGTCAGGATGAAAGCATCCTGATTCTGGGAGAGAAAACCACTCTGGAAATTGCCCAATACTTCGTTGATGAGGCCGCAGGCCGCCGACAGAGTCTGTTGCGCACCCTGACCGGTAAGATGCGGTTTATTGTCCACAAGTTCTTTGAGACCGCCCCAACAGATTTTACTATTGAAACTCCAACCTCGGTTATCGGAGTTAGGGGTACAGATGGGATAGTTAAGCTTGACGAACAAGATCATGTCTACCTTTTGGAAGCCATTAATCCGCTGTCGGTAAAAAATAAATCGACCGGGGAACTGCTTGATCTGAAACCCATGAACTTTGCGATAGTAGAACCCCAAAAAGCTATCCAGGTGAAGCCCATTACCCCGGCGATGTACAAGAGCTTAACCGAGGAATTCCAGTTGAGCTACGATTATGATCCAGAAAATCTAACCCAGCCGCCAACTCCGTTGGTGGAATTTGATATCAAAAAACCTGGCCCCGGCCTCCCATCGGTGGATCAGGCCCCAATGTCGGTGCTCCATCCGGGATCTAAAAGAAAGCCCCACCCGGAACCAATTCCTCCTCCCAGCCCCCCACCAAGTTATAATGATTAGCGGAGTTGGTCGGCGGAGGTGGGGACTGTCTATTACCTAAGCTCGAAGGGGATACTGGTCCTTACTACTTGGCTTGGTCCAGGTGCCGATGGTACTGACATGCTTTATACTTTAACTGGCGCCGCAGGAGATTAATTTTTAGGTCCGGAAATTCAATGAGGAGGTGATCGAATTTGTCACAGCCTTTGAGGTCCGGGCATTCGTAGCAGTGCTCGATATGACGCTGCCGGGCACAGATGCGGATGGGGCAATTTTCTAATCCTCGTCCGCCCTTGCACCCGGGGCATTCCGTATGTGACAAAAACCAGTTGATACCTTTGCGAAATTCAGCAAAACTGAATCCCTCTCCATCGGGAAAACAATGCACCCACCAGTCAGCCCGGAACTGATCTACATATTCCTTCAACTGAGCGACGCTCTCTAGGAAATCACGGTTCCCTAACTGACAGTCATCGCACAGGCCACAATAACTTTCTCGTATCATTTTCCCTCCGGTTCAGGCCATTAAAGCCGCATCGATCTGGGCCTCCAATTCCGCATCGGAAATGCGGCTCATCTGAATGGCCTCAGCCGGACATTCAGAGGCGCAAATTCCGCAGCCCTGACAGACTTCGGTTTGGATCGTAGGTTTACCGTTAGCCTCCAGCCCCACCGCTTTAAAGGGGCACACTTCCAGACAGTGCAGACAGCGTCGGCATTTGCCGGTAGTAATCGAGGCGGCCATCTCACCACTGAGCAGTTCGGTTTGAAACAAAATACTGGCAGCGCGGATGGCCGCGGCCTGGGCCTGGGCTACCGTTTCTCCCAGGGTCTTGGGATAATGGGCCAGGCCGCACAAAAAGATGCCCTCGCTAATCACATCGACAGGACGCAATTTCTGATGGGCCTCCAGGAAGAAACCTTCCAGGGTCTGGGATAGTCCCAGGAGTCGGGCTACTTGGTCACTGCCTACCGCCGGCTCAATCCCGACACTCAAGATCACCAGATCGGCGCTCAGGCTCAGTTCTTGGTCCAGGAGTTCATCCCTGATTAAGAGCTTGAGTTGCCGGCGTTTGGTAATCTCTAACTGTGGGGGTCGTTTCGGGTCAAAGGGAATAAACTCCACACCCTGCTGTTTGGCATCTTGATAATAAATCTCTTGGAGGCCATAAGCCCGGAGATCTCGATAAAGAATCATGACTTCTGTCAAAGGATAGCGCTCTTTTAACAGGAGGGCGTTTTTTAGGGCCTCAGAACAACAGATCCGGCTGCAATAGGGATGTTCGGGTTCTCGAGAGCCCACACATTGGATCATCACCACCTGCCGGACCTTTTCCAACTGGGGATCATTAGCCTTAATCCGGGCCTCCAACTCCAGTTGGGTGAGAATGCGCGGGTCGGTGCCGTAAAGATAGCGCCCCTGGGGATTAAATACTCTACCTCCGGTGGCCACGATCGTAACTCCGTGATCCAACCAACGTTTCAGCGGTCCCGCCGCGGTTTGTTGGCGCACCAAGGTCTGGAATTGCCCGACATGCCCATTAACCTGAACCGCTTCGGTCTGGGTTAAGACCTCAACATTGGGATGGCGGTAGACTTCGGCCTTCAGTTCCTGTAAAAACTTTTGCGGGTCTGCGCCTTCCAAGGTGAAATGTAATTGTCGCGCTATTCCTCCTAAATCTCGGCTGCGCTCCAGCAAATAAGTGTGAAATCCTTGATCGCCTAATGTCAGGGCCGCACTCATCCCAGCCACCCCGCCTCCCAGGACCAGGGCCTTGGGATTCACCGGGAAGCCTTGGGGTTGAATCGGGGTCAGCATCCAGGCTCGACCGACGGCCATGGCCACCACGTGTTCGGCCTTATGAAGGGCTGCGGCTTGGTCATCCTGGTGCACCCAGGAGCACTGTTCCCGGATATTGGCAAAGGCAAAATAGCCCGGATTAAGGCCGGCCTCAGCCAGGACCTCCCGGAATACCACCTCGTGGGTCCGGGGGGTGCAAGCGGCCACCACGACCCTATTGAGTCCTAAATCCCGGATGGTTTCGCTCATCCGCTTGGTAGAATCAACCGAACAGGTAAACAGGTTGTCTTCGACATGGACCACAGCGGGCAGCTTTTCAACCGCCGTGGCTAATTTTCCGATATCGATAACTTTGGCAATATTGGTGCCACAATGGCAGAGAAAAACTCCGATCCGGGGAGGATAATCAGCAACACGGCGGGGTCCGGGCAATTTGGCTTTAGCAGGCCGGGTCCGTACACCTAGGGTCAATAATTGTGAAGCCGCGGCGGCGCTGGCACTGGCCGACGTAACCGCTTCGGGGATATCCATGGGCCCACTGGCCGTACCACAGATAAATACTCCTTCCCGCTCTGTAGTGGTTGGAACCAGGAGCGAGGTCTTGATAAAGCCGGATTCATTGAGACCCATTCCCAACCGGCGGACCCATTGTCTGGAACTTGCCGTTGGCCTTAAACCCACCGCCAACACGGCCAGATCAAACGAGTCTTCATCGGGCCGCCCGCCGGGGTCGGTATAGCGGATCACCACGCCACCTTGAGGCCGGGGACCAACGGCCGTCACCCGGGAGCGGATTAATTGCACGCCATGGTCTTGAGCCTGTTGCAGGTAACGTTCAAAGCCTTTGCCATGGGTTCGGATGTCCATATAAAAGATGGTCGCCTGAACTTCGGTGGCGCTGATCTCTTTGGCCACCAGTGCCTCTTTGAGACTGGCCATGCAACATACGGCCGAACAGTGGGCTACTCCTTCTCTGGGGTCGCGGGAGCCGACGCATTGAATAAAGGCAATGCGGCCTGGTGGGGTCTGATCGGAAGGCCGCAGCAACTTCCCGGCATGCGGACCGGTGGCGCTCAGGAGGCGTTCAAATTCCTGGCTGGTGACCACGTCAGGGTTTTCATAACCCGGAAAATTATCCGCCGGGGCTACGCCAACCCCGGTGGCCAGGATGACAGCCCCAAATTGCTGAACCAAAATTTCTGGGGTCTGATGAAGATCAATGGCTCCGGCCTGGCAAACCTTGATGCAGGCTTCGCATTTCTTGCCCTCAAAATAACGGCAGGCTTCGGGTATGATATAAGCGGCTAATGGGACCGCCTGAGGAAAGGGCACATGGATAGCTTTGGTCTGGTTGAGACCCAGATTATAGGGGTCCGGGATGCGGCGGGGACAGACCCGGGTACACTCTCCACACCCAGAACATTTGCTGAGGTCCACAAAACGCGGCCGACGGCATAAAACTACCTGAAAATCTCCGGGCCTTCCCTGGATTTGCACGACCTGGGTCAAGGTCAGAATCTCAATCAAGGGGTGGCGGGCGATCTCCAGCATGCGGGGGGAGAGAATACACATGGCACAATCGTTGGTAGGGAAAGTTTTGTCCAGTTGGGCCATAAGTCCGCCGATGGAAGGGCCTTGTTCGACCAGCGTCACTGGTAGCCCTACCTTGGCCACATCCAGGGCGGCCTGCATGCCGGCGATGCCCCCGCCGACAACCAGCACCCGCGGACTGACGACTCGCTCTAATGGCCGGATCCAGGCCATGTAAGTCTACGGCTCCTTTCCTTCATTGATGTCCAATTCCGAGGCCAGTTGGATCAGGGTGGCCTTGAGATCTTCTGCTTCCTTAGGTCCGGAAAGGATGGCGGCTATGAATCGCCGCCTGAGTTCCTGAATCAACTCCTCGCCCCGGGCCAGCTGGGCAGCCCGCTCCTCGCTAATCTGGCCGCTACGCCGGGCCATATTCCGCAAACCCTGTATAATATCCAAAAACCTGACATCCTGAGGGCACTGAAAAGAGCAATTGGCACAACGGGCACAATACCAGAGGGCCGGGGAGGAGAGGAGCGGCTCTCGCAGACCGTAAAGGACCTGCCTGATAATCCGGCTGGGACTAAAGCTGGGCTCGATCTCACTAACCGGACAGGTAGCGGTACAGACCCCACAGGAAAAGCAGCGCAGCAGATGCTCGCATCCGGGTTCCTGGGCCACCTCATCTTTAAAATGCGGGTCCAGAGCTTGAATATCTAAGGTCTCAGCCATGTTGATCCCTAAATTTAAAACAAGGTGATGGCTCCGACCGGGCAATGGTCGGCGCACTTGTTGCACCTTTCGGCAGCTTGGATTAAGCGGGAACAAAGATCCTGGTGGACCACCACCACCGTGCCATTGACCACATGGAAAACTACCTTATCCTGAGGTCGGGGACCCCGGCCTAAACGGGCCTCATCACAGTTGCCCAAGTGATATTCGCATACTGCCACACAGATGCCACAGCCATTGCATTTGTCCTGGTCAATAAGCATCCCCGCGGTCGGAGCCGCTTCGGCTGGCCCAAGGATCTCATGGAGGGCCTCGATATATCCGGCATAATCGGGTTCATGCAGCACCGGACAGTCTTCCGGGGATAAATCCCTCGACACCAAAAGAGCGGCGAATTCAGCACAGGTCATGCCACACTGTCCACAATCAGTGCGGGGGAGAAATTCCAGGACTTCCTCGACCGTGGCCATTATCAGATCCCTATCCAGTGGTTCCCTAGGTGGTCATGAACCCAGAGGTTTTCCAGACGAAAACTGCGATATTGACAAACCTCCTTTAGCCAGGGACTGGCTTCGATGCCGGTCTGAAGATAATAGGTAGCCTTGGAGATTTCAGGCTTTACCAGATTAAAATTATCGATCACTGTTTCCCCGGCCTTAAGCAAAAACCGGCAACGGCTCAAGGACTGGCCCCAATTGATCCGTTTATCGGCTCCGGGCAGGTCATAGACGGCGATATCAGCCCGAGCCCCGACACCGAGATGGCCGCGCTCCGTAAGACCTAATAGTTGGGCCGGTAAGGTCCGCGTCATCCTGACCCATTCGGCCAGCGAATATTCACGGGAAGGCAGGCTGTCTCCCCAATCCTGCCGACGGGCGCCCTGGTCTGCCAGCCACGAAAAGATCCGAGAATATTGACTTATTGGGGTCAGGAAGGAGCCCGCGCCGGAAAAGGCCAGATTTGTCCCTTGATATTTCAAGGCCAGAACTAAAGCCCGCTGAGCCGCGGCCGGGGAATGGGGGGGACAAAGGTTTAAAGGATGAAAGAATCCCAGATTGATCTGAACCGGCAGGTTGGCAAAATTCTGTGAACCTTTCGGTGGCATCAGTCCTAAATCCACCGTAGTTCCTTTTTCCAGATGTCCCAGGGTTGCCTCGACCAGATCATCTTCAATTAGGGCCGGACCCAGAGCGGCAAGATGGAATGCGGTTGGCGCTGGTAGTGGCAGGCGTATAATCCCCGGACTGGCCTCCAGAGTCAGGGTAAGGTTATGCGACTGCGCCAGTGTGGCCAGAATCTCCAGAATTTCCTCGGTGCGGATGTTCCGATGCGCAAAATAGTCTTGCCGGAAGCGGACATACGGCTCCATGATCCGCAGGTTCAGGGAACGGGTCTGCTCCAACAAAAATTGCAGGTTCTGACCCACCTCGCCTAATTGTTCCGGTAATCGTAGCCATTTATCCAGGTCGCGGATATTCAGGGTTAAGGATGCCGAAGTGTCAACTACCGGCAGCGCTGCCAGTTCACGATGGGTATACTTAGCGGTATATAAGGTCAAAAAGGGCTCATGGACATGAGTAAATCCCAGTGAGGCATATAATTCGCCGATTTCCCGGGCAGATGGCAACAAGCCCCACAAACGTAAATAATTCAGGCCATAAGTGGCGACCTGGCCGCGCAGCTCAATCCCCCCGGCTACCACCATCTGTCCCTGAGCATCGATGACTCGATCTACTTCTGGTAGGGGAGCAACGATGCGATCTCCCTCGACATAAAGATCTCCCACCTCCCCCTCCCAACCCTGGGTGGGATCATACAGGCGACCTTGAGCAATTTTGAGACGCATCATAACTTTTGGTTTTCATTAAAAGAACCGTACCTGTTATTATTGGCCCCGGGATAGCTCAGACAAGGTTCCCACGGCCCTCCGGATCACTCTTGCTCTACTATAGCCCGGATAAGCTTGATATCTTCCAGGGGGACATCTTTATGGTTTTCCCGAACCGTTAACTTGACCGTGGTCATCCGTTCCACCGTTCCCATGCCCTCAATGACCTGGCCAAACACGGCATAGCCATAGTTTTGTGGCTCAGGCCCCTTATGATCCAGTTTCGGATTATCGACTAGATTAATAAAGAATTGGGCCGCGGCGCTTTTAATGGGAAAAGCCCTGGCCATTGCCAGAGTACCCCGTTTGTTCTTCTCACCGTTGGCCGCTTCATTATCAATCGGCGGGTGCGTCGGCGGCCGATAGACCATGCCCGGCTCAAAACCGCCGGTTTGCACCATAAACATGGGAGTGGCCCGGTGAAAAATGAGGCCGTCATAAAACCCTTCTTTGACATAGGTCAAAAAATTGGCCACCGTTATAGGGGCTTTATCAGGCCATAATTCCGCTTTAATCGGCCCCATAGTCGTCTCCAGGCGCACCACAGGATTTGTTCCGGTGGTTTCAGTCATTGCTACATCCTCCTTTTAAGGCTCATATGAGTAAAGTCAGTCAGCTTGAAAAACATGCAATATTTAATCTCTTGACCTACCGGTCAGAGCCTGTTCCAGGTCTGCCAGAACCTGGTGGTCAGACCGGAAACGGCTGGAAATCAGCCTGGGTAATTCCACCGGTAGGCCATCCATGCGATAGGCGATCTCTTCGGTTTCAATGCCGGCCAAGGCTACAGGAAACACTACCTGGGCCTGGGCCGTGGTCCGGTTGGCAAAGGGGGACAGAGCCACAATCGGCACCTGCCGGCGTTTGAGCTCCTGGGCCTGGTCCTCGGGTAAAAACCAGAACAGATCAGCGCCGGTTACCAGCAAAGCGTCCACCTCGCGCAAGTCCACCCGGACAGAATGACTGGCAAAACCCGAGGAGTCCCCGAAATCTGGGGCGTAGGGACTGCCGGTTTCCCGCAGCAGCAGTTGATAAAGGCCGCTGGCATTGAAATCGCTGGCCAGGGGAAACAAGGTAAATGGCACCCGCTTATTGAGCCAGACGACCAGCCGGGCCAGGTGATCGAGAAGTTCTCGGGCCGGACCGTAGCTAGCCCCGCGGCCCACAAAGATCACCCCATAGCTGGCTTCGGAGAGCAACTTAGCCAGCTTCCGGGTTCCTTTAATCCGGGCCGGGGGGTCTGATCCATCGGTCAAGGCAGCGATTACCCCCTTGATCAGATCCAGTTCCTGTCCCGGGTCGATTTGGATGAAAGGCTTACAGAATTTGGCGGTCTCGGTGGGATAGATATCCACGGCGGCTACCTGTCGTTCTTCTATTCCGCGTTCGATGAACCGCCCCCGGCTAAACACCGAATAGCGCACCACATGCCGGGGGCAGGAATGTATCGGGTTGCCCCCCCAGAATAAGATGGTATCTGCCTCATCCCGGATTTCTTCCAAAGGCGTCCAGTATAGCCCATGATTGCTCAGAGCCTCAAAATAGGGGGCCATAAAAGGCAGATCCGCCGGTTCCAGCCGGGCCTGCCAGCGACAGGCCAGTTTAAGGGCCGCCTCCTGGGCCCAGGAACCATTATTGGTAAGGCCATAGATCAGGGGACGGCGGGCCTGGACTAAAATATTGGCGGCCTCTTCCAAGGCGGATTCGTAAGATACCGCCATGGCCCGCCCTTTGCGTCGGAGCTGCGGGGAAAGGATGCGGCGGCGGTCCTTTTTGGAATGGAATTTTTTGCTGGCAATGAATCTGTTGACCCCCCAGAGACAGACATTGGCCACCTCGATAATCTGATTGCCTTCGAGCGTGACGTCCAGATCGTCGCATAAACAACCGCAACCCGTGCAGATAACTGATTCGATCACTTCTGCCATGTGGTTCTCAAAGCTCAGCGCCATTATCGCCAATAAAGAGAAGTATAATTATAACATAATAATCTCTGATTGGGGGATAAAATCCGTAGGGATCTAGTCGGAAAGCGTGAATATTTAGGCCAAAGGGGTCATTAGGGATAAGATAATATTGCGTATTTTCAAAAAGAGGCTTAACAATATTCAGATAAGTTTGACGGTTAAATCAGAGGGGACTTCACCGGGTTTGCTGATCTTTTGTTTTTTGATCTTTTCAATCAAGGTAGTCCGGTTAAGATGCAGGAGTTGGGCAGCCTGGTTTTTGACCCAGCCGGTCTTGTTTAGGGCCCGAATGATCAACTGCCGCTCGAATTCGGACACCGCCTCATTTAATTGAATGCCCTCCTCTGGGATATCCAGGGGGAGCACGTGGTTTTCTTTGGCAGGGGTCAAGAAGCGCTCAGGCAGGTCCGAGACCTCCAAAATCTCGCGGTCGGCTAAAATAACCAGTCGCTCCATCAGGTTTTCCAACTCTCGGACGTTTCCTGGCCAGGAATATTGCACCAACAGATTCATCGCCTCGGGGGTGAAGCCTTTGACCTTTTTTGCCTTTTTGGCTGAAAATTCATTCAAGAAATGTTTTACCAGCAACGGGATGTCACTGGTTCGCTCTCGTAAAGGGGGAATCTTGATGGGAATTACGTTAAGTCGGTAATAAAGGTCCTCCCGAAACCGTCCCTGTTGGACCAACTTTTCCAGATCCTGATTGGTGGCGGCAATAACCCGGATATTGACTTTGATGGGTTTGAGTCCGCCGATGCGCTCAAACTGATGTTCCTGTAATACCCGATTGATCTTCACTTGGAGGTTGGGGCTCATGTCCCCGATTTCATCGAGGAAGATAGTGCCGCCGTTAGCCTGCTCGAAACGCCCGTAGCGGGTCCGAATCGCATGAGTAAAGGCTCCCCGTTCGTGGCCGAACAATTCGCTTTCCAGCAGTTCTTCCGGAATCGCCGCACAATTTACCGCAATCAGCGGGCCTTCCCGTCGTTCACTGTTATAATGGATGGCGCGGGCAATGAGTTCTTTGCCGGTACCCGATTCCCCGAGAAGCAAAATTGTGCTGTCGGTGTCAGCGACCTTGCGAATAATATCAAAAATTTTATAAATTGCCTCACTAATGCCGACAATATTATCAAACCCGTATTTTTTCTTAAGCTGTTTCTTCAGTCTAATATTTTCTTCTTTCAATCGGCGGTGTTCCAGGGCCCGGTCTAAGACCATCAGGAGGGCGTCGCTTTCGATGGGCTTACACAGGTAGTCATAAGCCCCTAAACGCATGGCGGCAACGGCGTTAGGGATGGTGCCATGGCCGGTGATGATGATGCAGACCGTCTCCGGGGCGTGTTGTACTAGGTATTGCAAGATCTCCATGCCGTCCAGTTTGGGCAGGAAAAGGTCGGCTAATACCAGATCGTAGACTCGTTCCTGAAGCATTTGTAAGGCGATCTCGCCGTCCGCGGCGGTCTCCACTTCGTAGCCCTCGGCATCTAAAAGTTCGCTGAGCGCTCTGCGGATGGCGGCCTCATCATCGACCACCAGTACGGCCTCGTGAGCCATGTTTCCTCCGGAGGCGGTTAATTAATTTAAAGGATAATCTGAAAAATATGATAATGTCAAGAAATATTTGATAAAAACGATCAGGAAGGCGATTTTCCGGGTATTTCATGGCCCGCCCTTAGACGGGTCGGAAAGAGCTAATCAGAGCTTAGAATAAGCACGGAATTAGCTTTACTGATTCTCTTAAATGTGATATTAATAGCATCGCCTTCCTTTGTTCCCTGAGGAGAAAACAGTGGTCAAAACCATGGTCATTTTAGCAGTGGCCTATGCCCTGCAGGCGGTCATGCGCTTCCCGCGGAGTACCAGTGTTTTTCACCGGCGCCGCAGTGGCGCCAGAGTTCTGCTGTATGGATTTGCCACCTTGGGGCTTTTGGCTAGTGTTGGATTGGTATGGTTGATTATTCATGTGGCGCAGGTGACTGTTACCGGGACGTTCTCTGGACCGAACCTGGATCTATCCCTGACCCTGCCAACCCGTCGAATCTCGGACCTCAACGAGGCCTCCACCCGTTCCAGTTTTCTGAATCCTAACAACCCGTGGCCGGGGTTGCAACCGCCTTATGCCCTGCTTCATCCCGGTGGGCCAGACTCGGGGCCCCCCTCCGGAGATGACTTGGACTTTAACCGACGGTGGGGTCAGGTCAGGAAATGAGCACTTGAGCCGGGAGACTGAGCCATTTGTCAAGAAGTCAAAGCCACCGACCGGACCCAATGGCCGGGCAAAGCCTTGCCATCCAACCCACGTCTAACCTGCTTTAACCACTCTTTCTTTGGTACTCCCTGATGACTCCCACCGTCTCCAGCCAAACCGGGACCATCGCCCGCTCGGCCGGCACCGTGGGAGTGGCAGTCTTTTCTAGCCGTATCCTGGGACTCATCCGGGAGCAGGTGTTTGCCGGAATGTTTGGCGCGGGTTACGCCATTGATGCCTTTGTGGTGGCCTTTCGGATCCCTAATCTCCTCCGGGATCTGTTTGCCGAAGGCGCTCTAAGTTCAGCGTTTGTAACGGTATTCACCGATTACGATCAGCGTCAGGGGGCGGCACGGACCTGGCGGTTAGCCAATAATGTCATGACTACCATCGGCCTGCTGGTCGTCGTGATCTCCATTTTGGGGATCATCAATTCCTTACCTCTAGTGCGGCTCCTGGCCCCTGACTTTGGTAAAGTGCCCGGTAAGTTGGGGCTTACCGCTCTGATGACGCAGATCATGTTTCCCTTTCTGCCCCTGATTTCCCTGGCCGCGGTGGTCATGGGGATCCTTAATAGTAAGGGGCGGTTCTTTATCCCCGCTCTGGCTTCAAGCTTTTTTAATTTGGGCTCCATCCTTTTCGGGGTCACTCTGACTTTCGTGGCCCCCCGATTCGGGTATCCCGCCATTGTAGGCATGGCCGTGGGGACCCTGATCGGGGGCCTGCTTCAGCTGGTCGGACAAATACCGGTCCTGTTTCGGGTTGGCTATCGTCCGCAATTATGCTTTGATCTGCGCGATAAGGGCCTCCATCGCATCCTGCGCCTGATGGCTCCGGCCGTGATTGGCTTGTCGGCAACTCAGTTCAATATCTTTATCAACACCTTCTTTGCTTCCAGTTGTGCCCAGGGAAGTGTCTCTTGGTTAAACTATGCCTTCCGCCTGATGCAGTTTCCCATCGGTATCTTTGGGGTGGCCCTGGCCATTGCCACCCTGCCGGTAGTCTCTCGCTATGCCTCAAAGGGGGATCTGGAAGGCCTAAAAGCCGCATTGGTCTCTTCCTTAAGCATGGCCATGATCATCACCGTTCCGGCTTCAGCGGGGTTGGCGGCCCTAGCCCAACCAGTAATTGCTCTGATCTTCGAACATGGCCGGTTTTCGGTCTTTGACACCCAGCAAACAGCCGCGGCCCTGGCCCTTTATGCCCTGGGATTGTTTGCTTATGCCGGAGTCAAGATTGTCGTCCCGGTATTTTATGCCTTGGATGATACCCGCTTTCCGGTGATCGGTAGTTTTATCACCGTGGCCGCCAATCTGTTTTTTATCACCCTGACCCTGGAGGCCTTTCAGCACCGGGCCATTGCCTTGTCCACGTCCTTGAGCGTGATTATTAATTTTGTCTTTCTGAGCGCCATCCTGTATCGTAAATTAAAAGGGTATTCGGTCGGCTATCTAGGCTGGTGCCTGGGCAAGGTGACAGTGGCCTCGCTGATCATGGGTCTGTTAGTCATACCATTACATACCTACATGACCACTTTATTAGGAACCGGGCTGGTGGGTCAGATTGCCAACCTCCTGGTGACCATTCTGATCGGGGCAGGTATCTATGGCCTTTTGGTCTATGTCTTTAGGGTCCCAGAATTTACGGAATTGATCAGACAAGTGGCGACACGGCGGGGCAAACCGACTGGTTAAATGGCGGGAGAGAAAAAGATGGATCAACAGGAAAAAATCGAACCGATTCTGGAGCTTTTGGACCAATATTACCCCAATGCCCGCACCGCGCTAAACTTTAGCAACCCTTTAGAATTGTTAGTGGCCACGGTATTGTCGGCGCAATGTACTGATGTCAAGGTCAACCAGGTGACGCCGGGGTTGTTTCGCCGCTATCCCACTGCCAGGGATTATGCCCAGGCCTCTCAGGAAGAACTGGAACAGGCTATCCATGCCACCGGCTTTTTTCGGCAAAAGGCCAAGAATCTTAAGGAAATCGGCCGGGTTTTAATGGAGAGGTTTGATGGCCAGGTCCCGGCCCGGATGGAGGATTTGGTAAAATTGCCTGGGATCGGCCGCAAGACTGCCAACGTCATTTTAGGCAATGCCTTTGGGGTTCCGGGCATTGTGGTGGATACCCACGTCAGTCGCGTCGCCTCCCGATTGGGCCTCATCAGCAACAAAGATGCGGTGAAGATTGAATATGAGCTGATGGCTCTGGTGCCTCAGGACCGCTGGATCAAATTTTCTCACCAGCTCATCCGGCATGGCCGCCAGCTCTGTAATGCCAAAAAACCTCGCTGTGCCGAGTGTCCTTTGCTGCCCTATTGTGATTTTGGGAAGAAACAGCAACCGATCCGCTAGGGTTAAGCCCCTAAAAATTCTAAGTTATAACAAGTCCCGGGAATTTTATTGACAGCTGTGCGAAATCATGGCATAAATGCGCCATTACGGCCTAAAAAGGGGAGAGGTGGAGATGTTAGATAAACTTCCGAAACGGATTTTAGGATTAATTTTGTGCTGTTTTTGGGCCAACGGCTGCTGGTTCACTGCTGCCACCATAGGCGCTGGTGCCGGGGTGGCGGGCTATAAATGGCTGGAAGGCACTATGATTAAGGAATACCCTTATCCTTATACCCACACCTGGGAAGCCACTTTAGCTACGGTCGAACAACTGCGACTGAAGACCGTGGAAAGGAAGCATGATCCCTTGTCTGGAAAGATTGAAGCCACCCAGGCCGACGGTACACTGGTACGCATTGAGGTGGTGGCCAAACCGGGTGACATAACTCAGGTAGGAGTGCGCTTCGGTTACCTAGGTGACCGCGATGCTTCCCTGATATTTCACAACTGTCTCCAGGAAGAATTAAAGATGTAGCTTATTCCGACAAAGTTAATTATAATTAAATCTTACAAATTCTGAAGATCTTGCTGGTTCACGGCAATATAGCTAAGCCGGC
>JAFDGA010000014.1 GCA_019309545.1 Deltaproteobacteria bacterium | reverse complement strand
GTGCTCTCGGGCGGGCCGGCTCCGGGTGGTCACAATGTCATTGCCGGAGTGTTTGAGGCCGCTAAACAGGCCCACCCGGACAATCGCCTGATCGGCTTTCTGGCTGGTCCTAAAGGCATTATTACCAACAAACATATGGAAATCACCGGCGACATGGTGGCCCACTACAAAAATTCCGGGGGTTTCCACATGCTGGGCACCGGCCGGGATAAAATCGACACCCCCGAGAAGATGGAACAATGCCGTCAGACCTGCGCTGATTTGCAACTGTCCGGTTTAGTGATCGTCGGCGGCGATGATTCCAATACCAATGCCGCCTTTCTGGCCGAAAACCTGTACGATTTGGGGACCAGGGTCATCGGCATTCCCAAAACCATCGACGGCGACCTGCAGGTGCCTGGTCTGTGTCAGATTCCCTTCGGTTATCACTCCGCCTGCATGGCCTTTGCCACCGAAGTCGGTAATCTCAATTCAGATTGTAAATCGGATCTGAAGTACTGGCATTTCAACCGCTTGATGGGCCGCAGCGCCAGCCACATCGCCATGGAAGTGGCCTTCCAGACCCATCCCAATGTCATCCTCATCGGCGAGGAAATCGAAGAGAAAGAATTGACCATCCACGAGGTGGTGCGCCTGATCGCCGATATCATCGTGGAGCGCGCCAAAATCGGTAAAAATTACGGGACCATCCTGATTCCCGAGGGCATCCTGGAGTTTATTCACGAGATTAATTGTTTGATCATCAAGATCAGTTACATCATTGCCGTCTATAACCGCGAGGCCGCAGAGGAGGAATCCTTCCATAAACTGCCGTTCGAAGATCAGGTGCAACTGATTGATAACAGTGATATCTGGAGAGATTATGACAGCCGCATCTTTTTAGGGTTGCCGCCCCGCCTGCAAACCGGGCTGCTCCTGCCGCGGGATGCGCACGGCAATTTTCAGTATGCCCTGGTCAATACCGAAAGAATCCTGCTGGATATGGTTGCCACCTATCTGCGCAAGCAGCGGGCCCGAGGCATCTATAAAGGCACTTTTCGGACCCAGAACCACTACTATGGCTATGATGGCCGGGGCACCTTCCCGACCAAGTTCGATTGTGATTACGCCTATAATTTGGGCCATGCCGCTTTTAGCCTGTTGGCCAATGGCGCTACCGGCTATATGGCCGCGATCAAGGACCTGCATAAGCCCATTGAAGAATGGCAGCCCATCGGGATTCCATTGGCGCCGTTGATGCACCTGGAAGAGCGCAAGGGCCGTCTGGAACTGGTGATTCAGAAGCAAAAGGTCGATCTCGAATCCCCGGCCTTCAAGATTCTGGCCCAGGAACGGAAAAAGTGGGCTATGGAAGATGATTACCGATTTCCAGGGCCGATCCAGTTTTATGGGGCCGGAGCCGAGGCCAAGCCCATTACCCTGATGCTCAATGCCCTGGGGGGTTAGGATATATTGGAATTGGGAGGGTACGTTGTTCACCCGACCGTCCCCGAAGTATTATAAAAAATTCATAGCCTTTCCCATTTCTGTCCGGTTAAGGCCGAGCAAGGCATAACTGGTTATAAATGTTCATATGATCGCTACCGGGCCGGGCGGCTCGAAAAGTTCCTGCACGGAGCAGGTTCAAAACAGTTTGAGCTGCAAGATACGCATAAAGTTTTGTAAAGTAACGCTCAAGTTACAGAGGAACTTGGTTTAACAGAGAAGAAGATACACGATGTCTCGAAATCAATTTGAGCATGTGATGAAAGATTGTGTTACAATGGGCCATGGTCCGGAATCTCCTGTCTGTTTGATAGGTTACCGCTAACCCATTCTAACAGATTCCCAGGAGTTTTCGGGCTTTTTTTGATCAATTAACCAAACAGAACTGATTTTGATATATTTAAATTCAAAGTTAAATGATCAGTGTAATTTCAAATTGTGGAACTAAGATGGAATATGAACCAGTTATTGGCCTTGAAGTTCACGCCCAATTATTGACCAGGAGCAAGATTTTTTGTGGCTGCAGCACCAGCTTCGGTGCTCCGCCCAATACTCATACCTGCCCGGTCTGCCTGGGGATGCCGGGGGTCTTGCCGGTATTGAACAAACAGGTAGTGGAGTTTGCCATTAAAATGGCTCTGGCCACCAACTGCCAGATTGCCCCGCTAAGCCGTTTTGCCCGCAAAAACTACTTTTATCCCGATCTTCCCAAGGGTTACCAGATCTCCCAATATGAGCTGCCCCTGGCCGAACACGGGTTTATCAATATTGAGGTTAATGGCTCCCGCCAGCAGGTTCGAATCCGCCGCATCCATATGGAGGAGGACGCCGGCAAACTCATCCACGATGAGCAGCGGCCGGTCAGCTATGTAGATTTTAACCGCACCGGGGTGCCCCTGATCGAGATCGTTAGCGAACCTGATCTCCATAGTCCGGAAGCAGCCGTGGAGTATCTCCGAAATTTACGCAATATATTGCTTTACTTAGAAATCTGTGACGGCAACATGGAAGAAGGCTCGCTGCGCTGCGATGCCAATATCTCTCTGCGCCCCTTGGGTACCCTGGAATTAGGCACCCGTACCGAACTCAAGAATATGAATTCTTTCCGTCATCTGCAGCGGGCTCTGGACTATGAGATCCGTCGGCAACGGGCGCTGCTGCTCAATGGCGAGGCTGTCGTCCAAGAAACCCGCCTTTGGGATGAGGCTCAGAGTAAAACCTTTTCGATGCGCGGTAAAGAAGAAGCCCACGATTACCGCTATTTCCCTGACCCAGACTTGGTGCCGGTGGAAGTCTCCCCCGAATGGATTGAGGCGGTCAGGCTGACCCTACCCGAACTGCCCGAGGCCAAGAAAGCCCGCTTTGTAGCGGACTATGGGCTGCCAGAATATGATGCCGGAGTGCTAACCGGGGAAAAGCTCCTGGCCCAGTACTTCGAGGATTGTGTCCGGGAGTTGGGACGGCCCAAGCAGGTCAGTAACTGGATAATGTCAGAACTTTTGCGGGAATTGAAAAAGACCGAACGGGGCATGGAGTCCTGCCAGGTAACCCCAGTGGCCCTGGCCCGGCTGCTGGACCTGGTCGAGCAGGGGACCATCAGCGGCAAGATGGCCAAAGCCGTTTTTGAAGAGATGGTTGCCACTGGCCAAGAGGCAGAGGCTATAATCAAGGCCCGGGGTTTGGTGCAAATCAGCGACGAAGCCGCGCTGGAAGCCCTGGCGCGGGAAATTCTGACCGCCCATACCCGGGAGGTGGCTGAATATAAAGGCGGCAAAACCAAGCTAATGGGTTTTTTCGTCGGCCAGATGATGAAAAAGACCAAAGGCCAGGCCAACCCCCGGCTGGTTAACCAGCTTTTCCAACGTCTACTTCAGGAATAGCACCTACACTCTCCTATCTATCCCCGCGCTCAGGGCCAGAACCAGGGATGACGCCAGTAATAGGGGCCCCAATAATAGTAGGGGTATGGCGGTCCCCAATAGTAGGGATAACGCTCATAGGGGATCGGCTGGGGCCACAGATGCAGGGAGAGAGCGGCAATCAAGGGGTAGCGATAATCGGTTTCTCCTAGTTTGCGGACCTCGCTGCCCTTAACCTCCCCGACTACCGTTATCTCCCGGCCTGCTTTATAGATGGCTGGATCCAAAAACCCGGCATACTCTACCAGGAATCTCCCCAAGGAAGTGTCCCCGTCTTCTGGTCGATGCCGGCGGTCTAAGTTTTTCTGCACGATCTCCAGTTCTGTTTTACCCTCTTTGGGCCGGGTCTGATTAATGACCCCGCCCCACAGTACCGTCTTGCCAAGATAAGTCTCCGGATCAGCGGCAACAGCGGTGAAAGACAGGTCCCGGTCGACTTGGTCCAGCATGGCCTGGGAAAATACCGGAGCACAGCCGGCGGCCAGCCCGAATAATAGAATTAGGCCGAAAATCTTTGGTCCGTTCCGGTTGGGGTGAGCTTGCCCGATTGATGGAGATGCCATAATTGATCCTCCGATGCCCACATGGGCAATTGGTTTATGTTTTTAAATAATCTAACCACCGTCTAATGGATTGACAAGGCGGCCGCTATTGTTATCCAGACAGAAATATTTGGTTGACAATTGCCTCATAATCTAGCATCTTTCCAGGCGAGCCTTAAAAATCGGAAGGCGGGTCTATGCATCTAAGTGATTGGGAAGAACTATTCCGGCGGCCGTGGCGGGACTTATGGCCGTTGCTGGCGACGGCCAGCCAGCTGCGGGAACGGCGGGTGGGGCAGGGCATCAGTCTGTGCGTGATCATCAATGCCAAGTCGGGGCTGTGTAGCCAGGACTGCGCGTTCTGTGCCCAATCCCGGGTCTCCCAGGCGGAGATAAAAAGTTATCCGCTGCTAGCTTCGGAGCAACTGGTCGCCGCCGCTCAACAGGCGGCAAGCCAGGGCGCGGCACGCTTTGCCATCGTCACCTCGGGCCGTGGAATCGTCAATAAGCAGGAACAGGAGATTATTTTAAACGCCATCGGGGCCATTCGCAGCAGTACCAGTCTTAAGGTTTGTGTTTCGCTGGGGATAGTAGGGCCTAATTTTTTGAAGGCCCTGGCGCAGGCCGGGGTCCACCGTTACCATCATAATCTGGAGACCGCGGCCTCCTTTTTCCCTCAGATCTGCACGGCTCACACCTATGAGGAACGCCTCCAGACCATCCGGGCAGCCCAAGCCGCCGGTCTGGCGGTCTGTGTCGGGGGGATTTTCGGCCTGGGGGAAAGCGTGGCCCAACGCTGGGAAATGGCCCAGACGATGAAGGAATTAGAAGTGGATTCCATCCCTTTGAACTTTCTCCATCCCATTCCGGGGACGCCACTGGGGTCGCGTCCGCTTCTTAAGCCGCTGGAGGCTTTAAAGATCATCCTGGCCTTTCGCCTCAGCTTTCCGGATAAACGCCTGATCATCTGTGGTGGTCGGATCCCCACCCTCCGTTCCCTGGCACCGCTGATGTTTGCCGCCGGAGCCGATGCCTTGATGACCGGAGATTATCTGACCACAAAAGGCCGATTACCGGATGAGGATTTGCAGATGCTGGCCGATCAGGGTCTGTATCCGGCCACCAGAGATGAGCAATAATGGCGATCTTACCTGAAATCTCCCGCACCGCCGGGATATTTGTCACCGGTACCGATACTGGCGTAGGCAAAACCGTCATTGCCGCGGGGCTGACGGCGGCGCTGCGGGCCGTGGGCACCCGAGCGGTCTATTTCAAGCCCATCCAGAGCGGGGCTACCGAAACCGAGGGCGGTCTGATAGCCGAAGACGCCCGGTTGGCTCAGGAACTGGCCGGCTTAAAAGAACCCTTGTCCTTGCTGGCCCCCATAGTTTTACGGCTTCCCCTGGCCCCGGCGGTAGCCGCGGCCCAGACCGGGGTAAGCATCGACCTAGAGAATATTGCCCAGGCCTATGGTGAGCTGGCCAGCCGCTATGATTATCTGGTAGTGGAAGGCGCCGGCGGTCTCTATGTGCCATTGATTAATACTAAATTTCTGGTCCTGGATCTGGCTCTCTGGCTGGAGTTGCCCCTGGTGGTCGTGACCCGGCCCGGCCTGGGAACGATCAACCATACGACGCTCACCGTCAAAGCCGCGGTCCAGGCCGGGTTGGAGGTGGCCGGGATCATTATTAACCAATATCCCGATCGTCCGGGACTGGCCGAACGCACCAACCCGGAGATCATCGCCGCCCTCACCGGCAGGCCGATCCTGGGGAAGGTGCCTTATATCCCTGACTTTGACGACCCGAGTGGGAGAAAACGACTGATAGAGTCTTTGGTTCCCTTAATATCAAGAATTTACTGGCCCCGACCATGATTGACTTCCAACCCCGTTTAGCCAGGCTGGTCCAGGAACTCCAGGCTCTGGAAAGCCAGCATCTGCGGCGCCATTTACAGGTCATCGATGCGGTGCTGCCCGACGGTTGGGTGCGGGTAGGCGACCGGGAGTTGCTCAACCTGTCCTCCAACGATTACCTGGGGTTGTCGCAAGATGAGCGGCTGATTGCCGCGGCCCAGCAGGCCGCGGCGCGCTGGGGCACCGGCAGTACTGCCT
Source organism: Deltaproteobacteria bacterium (assembly GCA_019309545.1). Lineage (NCBI taxonomy): Bacteria > Pseudomonadati > Myxococcota > Myxococcia > Deltaproteobacteria bacterium. Next base: position 48,752 of record JAFDGA010000014.1, on the reverse strand, counting down.
CACGGCTGATTGCCGGCAATTATGCCCTCCACGCCGAGGTGGAAGCCCAGGTAGCGGCCTTCAAAGGCACGGCCCGGGCGGCCCTGTTTAATACCGGGTACATGGCTAATGTCGGCATTATTGCGGCCCTGATGGGGCGCGGCGATGTTATCTTCTCGGACCGCCTCAATCATGCCAGTATTATTGATGGCATCAGGCTGTCCGGTGCCGCCTTTTACCGCTTTCGGCATCGGGACCTGAACCATTTGGAAGAACTGCTGCACAAGACGGCTGGCGCTAAAAATCGGCTGATTATCACCGATACGGTCTTTTCGGTGGACGGCGATCTGGCCCCGCTGCGCGAACTCGTCGAGCTCAAGGATCGCTACCGGGTCTGGTTGATGGTTGATGAGGCCCATGCCACTGGGATCTGGGGAGCTAAGGGGGCCGGCCTGGCCGAAGCTATGGGAGTGGCGGAGGGAGTGGAGATTCACATGGGCACTTTTTCCAAGGCCCTAGGCAGCTTCGGGGCCTATGCAGCGGGGGAGGATAGCCTGATCGAATATCTTTATAATCGAGCCCGGTCATTTATTTATTCCACTGCGCTGCCGCCGCCGGTCTTGGGAGCGATTCAGGCGTCGCTTAAGATTGTTACTCAGGAACCGGAACGTCGCCAGGGGTTACTGAGCCAGGCGGCCCGTTTCCGGGAAAAGCTCCAGGCCGCCGGATTTAACACCTTGAACAGTGAGACCCAGATTATCCCGGTATTGGCGGGGGATAATCGTCTGGCCCTGGAGTTTGCCGATCGATTGCGTCAGGCCGGGATCATGGCCGTGGCTATCCGCCCGCCTACAGTGCCGCCGGGAGGTGCCCGGATCCGCTTTTCGCTGGCAGCCAGCCATGCTCCCGAAGCCCTGGATTGGGCAGCACAGGTCATCATCCAGGTCGGCCAGGAACTGGAGCTGAGTTAATGACTACCCTGGTATTATTGCATGGTTGGGCTGCGGATAGCCGAATCTGGCGGCGTCAACAGGAGCATTTCAGCGCCGGCCTTGATTTACTCCCACTCGACTTGCCTGTCTGGGAGGCTGCCTGGATGATCGATTATCTGGCGTCATTGCCACTAGACGACACAGTAGTGGTGGGTTGGTCCCTGGGAGGAATGCTGGCCCTGGAGACCCTGGCCTGGATGAGAAGTGCCCCAAAGGCCTTGGTGTTGGTGGGGGTAGCTGCCTGTTTCTGCCGTCGTCCAGATTTTCCTTTAGGGGTGGCTCCCGCTGTGGTCCGGACCCTGCGCCGTCGCCTGTGGTCCGAACCAGAAGTGGTCGTCCAGGACTTTGCCGAACTCTGCCTGGCATCAGAGGAAAAGCTTCCTAATCAGGAATGGCTTTCCCTGTGGCCTCAGCCGGAAAGCCCGGAATTTTTGGCTCAGGGCTTAGATTATCTGTTGCACCAAGACTTGCGTCCCTGGCTGGGGAAGGTAAAGGGAAGCGTAACCATTGTCCACGGCAACCGGGACCGGGTTACCCCGGTGGCCCAGGCATATTATCTCCAAGAGCAGATACCCGGCGCCCGCCTGGATATTTACCAAAATGCCGGCCATCTGCCGTTTCTGACCCAGGCGGAAAAATTTAACGCCTTATTGATGGAAGTTATCAATGACCGTAGATAAACGCCGATTGGGGCGCAACTTTGGGCGTCAGGCATCCCGCTATGATCAATATTCGCAGGTGCAACGCTATATGGCTGACCAACTGCTGGGATATCTCCAGAATATGCCGCGGCTCTGGTCCCGCATCCTGGAGATCGGCTGTGGCACCGGCTATCTGACCCGCTTATTGCGGCAGGCTTTCCCAAAAGCGCATCTAACCGCCTTGGATTTAGCCACGGCCGCGGTTCAGGAATGTAAGCGGCATCTGGGGAATGACGATAGAGTCACTTTGCTGGTGGCGGATGGCGAGCAACCCCTGGGGGGCAAGTTTGACCTGATCATCTCCAACTCGGTCTTCCAGTGGTTTAATCAGCCGGCTCAGAGTTGCCAGAGCTACCGGGAGCATCTTCACCCCGGGGGCTGGCTGATCTTTGCTACTCTGGGGCCGGAAACCTTCCAGGAACTGGCAGTCAGCCTGGACCGGGCGGCGAGGCAACTTTCGGTCGCTGCAGGCGGGACGCCATGTACTCAATCGATTCCAGCAGCAGGATTTGCCGCCAGGGATGAATGGCAGCAATTTTTACTTCAGGCTGGATTTAAACGGGTGGCGGTGCATCGGCAACGCCTGGTGGTGAGCTTTCCGGGAGTGATGGAATTTCTTAAAGCCATCCAGGGCATGGGGGCGACCAGGCCGCAACCGGGCCCGCTATCCCGCAAGTTATTAAATCTAATGATGTCCGGTTATGAAGCGGCTTACCGGGTAAATGGGACCATCCCGGTCACCTATGAGCTTCTTTGGGGCTTGGCCTGTAATGAATGACGACCATCTGCCTCACTAAAATCGCGGGATATTGAAAGCTATAAACTTTAGGCTGGTTTTTCCCTTGACATCCATACCGCCCCTTGATAAAAATATCACAAATATTTTCACCGGGTAATGTGCCGGTTTACCGACGGAGGCTGAGGCTTATGGAGCAGCAGGTGCAGAAAATTCTGTTTCCGGTAGATTTTAGTGAGTCGTCCGCGAAATATGTCCCATGGGTGGTGACCTTTGCCAAGAAATTTGATGCCACGGTATATCTGATTTCGGTTACCCCGGATATGTCGAGTTTTGCTACTTTTTATGCCCCCCACGTCAATATTAAAGGCATCCAGGAAGAGATTAAAACCGGGGCTGAAAAAAAGTTGAAGGAATTTATAGCTATCCATTTGAAAGGATTGCCCAAAGTGGAGACCAGGTTAGTCACCGGCAAAGCGGAGGAAAGAATTCTGGAGGTGGCCCGCCAAGAAAAGGTCGATATGATCATCATGGGTAGCCATGGTCGCACCGGCCTGGAACGGACGATTTTTGGCAGTGTCGCCGAAAAGGTAATCAAGCACGCCCCTTGTCCGGTTCTGACCATCCGGCCAGTATGATTTTGTTTCCCCTATTTGGCATAAAGCATATTTAGGCTCCTGGTCTGGCCAGGAGCCATTTTTATAGTTGTCTTTGGAAGCCGCTGGTTATTGCATCCGCTAAACTGCTGGGTTTTCATCGGTAACGCAGAGCAAGTCCCACCCAGGTGAAACTTCGTTCCGCGGGTAGCTCGATTTCCCAGCGGTCCAACGTGGCTCGCCGATATAATTGCCAGCCCTGGTTCAGGTAGAGGTTCAACAGGGTCTCTTCCTGGGTTTCCCGGAAGCCGGACAGGATTAACCGGCCCCCAGGGGTTGACAAGCGTTGTAATTCTATAACCTTATCCATCAGGACCTTCCAGGGCAGGTTAGCCATAATCAGCTCAAAATGGCTCCGAAGGGCTTCGGTTGAACCCTGCAGCCAGTGTACCAGGCCGGTCATCTGATTGTGCCGGGCATTTTCCTGGGCTACCTGGATGGCCGGTGCTGATAAATCGATACCCACATTAAAAGGAATGTCCAATCGGGCCCCGGTCAGGGCCAATATTCCGGAGCCGCAACCAACATCCAGCAGACTGGCGGCTGGCTGTTCCACCAAGGCCGCGGCCAGCAGTTCCAGACACAACTGGGTGGTGGGATGGCTGGGAGGGAAGGCTGACCGGGCTTGCACCACCAAAACCCGATCGCCGGGCCGACGCCGATACGGTCGCCATCGGGAGCGGATAATTAACTGGGGGGCAAGCCGGTAAAACATCACACTTCCTTAAAAATAGGCTTGCTGATTTTATTAGTCCGGTCTTGAATGTCGGGATCTTTGCCTTCCCAGGATTACTTTTTTGTAAACAGAATAAATTAAGCCATTGGGTAAGGTCAAGGATTTTGGTTTAAGGGGGTCAGCAACAGGTATATTACGCCGAGCCTTTAACAGGTTGATTTAAGAGGAGGCAGCCCCGGCGAGAGTTCTTGAGGTAAAGAACGGGCACCTCCTGAGGAAAAAATCCGTATGAATTTCCTGAGTCGATCTTGACCGTCACTGCCTTTTTAGATATGAATATAACCAACCAGACAGCGAAAAGATAGGGTGCTGGTCGGTTGATCGGGCCACAAGATATTGGGGAACCACCATGACTAAGGCTTTGCTAACCCGGGCTGGGTATGAGAGACTGCTCCAGGAATTGCGGCAGCTAAGCCAGGTAGTGCGTCCCCAAACTCTATCGGAAGTAATGGAAGCGGCTCAGGATGGCCGACTCGAGAAAAATACCGAATACTTGGAGGCTCGGTCTCGCCAGGTCCAGGTGGAGCGCCGTATCCAGCATTTACAACAAACGCTGGCCAACTCAGAAGTGCTGGTCGGCAGCAACCTGGCTCCAACCCGGGCGGTGTTCAATTCCCAGGTGCGGATTCGCAACCTGTTGACCGGACAGATTCTAAGCTTTCAGCTAGTAGGGGAAGAGGAGTCCGATGCACAGCAAGGCCGCCTGTCGATAGCTTCTCCTGTTGGCCGGGCCCTGTTGGGGCGGGCCGTCGGCGATCAGATCCGGATTCAGACTCCTGGTGGACTGAGAGTATATCAAATTCTGGAAATTCAGATGGGTAATACATGACCGAAACGGTTCGGGAAGCCTGCGAAATTCATATGGAGGCCACCCGCGGCACATTGATCTGGCTGAGGTCCAATCGGCTATCCGAGAGGTCCCGGGAATCTGTCAGATTCAAGATCTCCATACCTGGACCATTACCAGCGGATTCTATGCCCTCAGTATTAAGGCGCTAGTCAAAGACTCCCGAGATCGGGATGATATTCTCAAGGAACTCAACGAGGTGCTTCGAGAAAGGTTCGGTCTGGAGCATACCACCATCCAGCTCGAAGGGGAAAGTAACCATTGCCCGGCCGTTTCATCTTTGAATCATTGTTTTGAGGATCACGAGCCGGAAAGAAAACTTGGTCCAGCCAGGCTTTCTAAAGCTATTTAGGTTTAATCCTCAGGAGGACAAATGTCACGTACTGATTGGGAATTGAAGCCAGACGACCTGCGCACGGTTTGTGATCCCGACTCATTAGGATTTGAAACCACTAATGAGGTTAAACCCCTGGTGGATAAGGTGGTGGCGCAATATCGTGCCCGTCACGCTCTGGAATTCGGCCTGGGGATGAAAGACCCAGAGTTCAATATTTTCGTGGTAGGCCTGGCCCGGACCGGCAAAGTCGAGATGATCAAAGCCTATGTGGACGAGCTGGCTTCTCAGGAAGAGCCCCCGCCTGATTATGTTTACGTCTATAATTTTAAAGAGCCTGAAAGACCGCGGGCCCTGAAACTGCCGACGGGCAAGGGCAAGGGACTGCAAAACGATTTAGATGAGTTAATTTCCACACTAAGGGTGCAAATTCCCGAGGTCTTTGAGAGCGAAGACTACACCTCACGGCGAGAGGCCCTGGTGCGTAAGTTCAACCAAGAGAGAAATGCCATACTCCAGGAGTTGGACCATAAGGCCAGTGCCGAGGGTTTTATTCTTAATGTCTCCCAGACCGGATTGATGATTGTTCCCGGTAAAGATGGCAAACCCATGGGGGAAGAGGAACTAAAGGCTCTGAGCGACGCCGAACGGGAGGAATTACGTCAGAAGTCCAATGCCTTGCACGCCGAGATGACCGAGGCTTTACATAAAATCCGAAAGATGGAGAAGGAGTTCGAGTCCCAAGAAAAACAACTCGACCAAAATGTCGCCCTTTATGTAGTGGGGCACCGGATTGAAGAGCTGATCGAAAAATACCATGGTTATACCGAGGTTACCGAATATTTACGCCAGGTTGAGCAAGATATCCTGAAAAATATCGACGACCTGAAACGGCGGCCGGGAACCACCCCGACGCCCTTTCCAATTCCCGTCCCTGAACCCAGTTTTATCCAATATCGGGTAAACGTCTTTATTGACCATTCGGAGACCAAAGGGGCCCCGGTGGTATTGGAAAATAACCCCACCTATCCCAATCTTTTCGGCGGCATCGAACGCCGGGCCCAATTCGGGGCCTTGGTAACCGATTTTACCCTGATCCGCCCCGGGGCCTTACACCGGGCCAATGGCGGTTATCTGATCATCAATGCCTTGGATCTATTGAAATGGTATTTTTCCTACGAAGCACTAAAACGGGCCTTGAAAAATCAGGAGATAAAGATTGAGGATCTGGGAGAACAACTGGGTCTGATCACCACCAAGACCCTGCACCCTGAACCAATCCCTTTGAAAGTCAAGGTCATTTTAACCGGCAGCCCGCTGCTCTACCAGTTGCTTTATACCTATGATGAAGATCTGCACAAGCTGTTTAAGGTCAAAGCCGACTTTGACTGGGAGATGCGGCGGACCCCGGAACATCTGCAAAAATTCTCGGCCTTCTTGAGGAGTTATTGCGAGAAAGAGAAGCTCCGGGCGGTCCACAAAACCGGGGTTGCCCGCCTGGTAGAATATTCGGGTGAACTGGCCGGCCATAAAGAAAAGCTTACCCTGCAACTGGCTGAGGTGGCGGCCATTCTGAAAGAGGCTAATTTCTGGGCCGGTACCAATGGCCATGACGTCATCCGGGCCGAGGATATGGAAAAGGCCATTGCCGAAAAGATTTACCGCTCTGATTTGCCCGAAGAGAAATTGCAGGAATTTATTCAGGAAGGCATGCTTACCATCGAAACCAGCGGCGCGATAATGGGCCAGGTCAATGGGCTGTCAGTCTATATGTTAGGCGATCACGCCTTTGCGCGCCCCAGTCGGATCACCGCCGCAGTCTCTTTGGGCAAAGAGGGAGTAGTGGCCATTGAGCGGGAATCCAAACTTTCCGGCAATATTCATACCAAAGGGGTGATGATTCTTTCCGGCTATCTCAAGAGCTGTTTTGCCCAGGACAAGCCCCTGACCCTGTCGGCCAGCCTCTGTTTTGAGCAGAGTTATGGCATGGTGGAAGGGGACAGCGCCTCCGGGGCCGAACTCTTGGCCCTGATCTCCTGCCTGGCTGAGGTTCCTCTGGCCCAAAATATTGCGGTCACCGGCTCGGTCAGCCAGCGCGGTGAGTTTCAGCCCATTGGCGGGGTCAATTGGAAGATCGAGGGGTTCTACAAGGTCTGTAAAGCCCGGGGACTGGACGGCACCCACGGAGTGATTATCCCCAAGGCCAATGTTCAGGATTTGATGCTGAAAAAAGAAGTGGTGGACGCGGTCCGGGAGGGGAAATTTCATGTTTGGGCGGTAGGCCATGTGAACGAGGCGTTGGAGATTCTGACTGGCATGAAGGCGGGCGCTAAGCTGCCCGAGGGCGGCTTTGAACCCGATACAATTAATTGCCGGGTGGACCAGAAACTGCGGCAACTGATGGAAACGGCTCGGGAAATGATGAAAGAGGAGAAAAGCCTGGGAGGAGAGACAGAAGAATAATCCGTTTTAATGCCTAGAGTAATAAAATCGACAATACCTCAGGTTAGAGAAATAACCTTGTCGGCCAGTTGCATGGAAGTGACGATGTCGAGCATGTTGGTGGTTTCGCCTACCTGCTTCTTATCCAACAGGTGAAAATGATCCAGGCAGGTGCCGCAGACCAAGATGGTGACTCCATCGTTTTCCAATTCCTGTAGGCTGGCCAGCACTTCCGAGCCTTCGGTGGCCAGTTTGACCCCGGAATTTAACAGGACCAAGCGCCACAATTCACGACCCATTTCCTTAAGAGTCTTAATGAAACTGATCACCAGTTTGCGGCCCAACTCGTCGTCGCCCCGGCCCAAATAATTGACTCCCAAGAGCACCATGATTTTTGATTCCGAAGCCGGCTGTGGTGCTTGCTGCAAGGGGAGCTGGCAGGTTTCCGACTTATCCCGAAACCCGGTGATCGCAATGGCCCCGTCACTTTCCTCTACCTGCAGCTGATAGCCGCTGCGGGTTAAAAAGCGGCTGACATTTTCCTGGGCGGCCGGATTATCCACCAAAACGGTCAGCTGATCAACATTTCCTTGATCAATCAATTCCTTGGTTTTCAGGACCGGACTGGGACAGGCCAGACCCCGGCAATCAAGTCTGCTGGCAGCCATGAAACTATCCTTCTGTTCTTGGGAAAGAGGTTAGAGGTCGTAGACACCTAACCCTTCTCCCACACCTTCACCCCCACCCTTAAGGGGGGTGGGAGGGGAGATTGAGGGGGGTGGGCATCCGGCGGTCCCCCGCCCCTCCCCTTAAGTTAACCTTTTAAATGCTCCGAGTAAAATAATTTCTCTCCGAAAACCTTTTGCCGACCACCCGGTATGGGGTAAATTGGTTGTTTGAGATTGGATAATTAGCGCGCTAAGCTGCAATAGTCTGTAAAGGGAAATTGTCGTGCTCCGATAGGAGCCAGTCGGCAGGGCGGGTGGAATTTTCCCTTAATCTTGGCGTCCTGGGATCCTTTCAATGCCGCTTGGCTATTTTGGGCTGGCCTTTATGGGATTCGATGTAGGCGTAGGCGGAGTGGTTGTGGATAGATTCGAAATTTTCCGAGTCTACCGAATACCAGGTAAAGTTATCCATTTTATCGAGTTTTTGGGCGATCTCGCGGACTATATCCTCCACAAACCTGGGATTGGCATAAGCATGTTCAGTGACGAACTTTTCGTCCGGGCGTTTTAATAATGCATAAACCTCGCACGAGGCTGATTCTTCGATGAGGCGAATGAGATCCTCAATCCAGAAAAACTTCTTGAACCGCACCTGGACCCGGACCTCGCCCCGCTGATTGTGTGCTCCAACCCGGCTGATCTCTTTGGAACAGGGACAAAGAGTGGTGATCGGCACCTTGACGCCGACCAGCAGGTCAATATGGCCGTTAGAATTTAATGACCCTTTGATGCTGCAGATATATTCCATGAGGCCGCGGGAACCGGTTACCGGGGCCTGTTTTTCAATGAAATAAGGAAAGGTTAGCTCAAGATGAGCCGACTGCGCATGCAGCCTCCGCCGGGTCTCTTCCAGGATGCTGGAGATGTTCTTGATACTGATGTTGCGACGGAACTCACTTAAAATTTCAATGAACCGGCTCATATGGGTGCCCTTGTGACGATAGGGCAGGTTGACATAGACATTGATGCGCGCCACAGTGTTCTGGGTGCCGTTATATTTGTCCAACACCACAATCGGGTAAGAGATGTCCTTCACTCCTACCTTATCAATGTCGATCATGCGGTGGTCCGGCCGGCTTTGGACATCTTCGATCTCGGCCAGGTCGATGGTGGCAGCTACCGCCTTGCCTTTTTGCACTGTCCCCCCTCCCGGAGAGTTTTTTGGTTTAATGGTCGATCTAGCTGCAAGCAATAACAAGAAGTATCTAAACCTGGCCTAAGTTTTGCGTCCGGCAACCGACCACGCCACCTTAGACCCTGCAGCTACAAACATCGATTGTTAATTTAATTATATGTTATCTTTATTTCATTTACAAGCTCTGGGATTTTGTTCACCCGCAGGCAAAGCAGGTGGCATTTTCAAACATACCGGAAACGTTCCGCAATGGTTCGGGCATGGAGCGGCAGACCCTCAGCTTCGGCCAGAATGATCACCGCATCCTTGATGGACTGCAAGCCTTTGAAGGAAAGATGCTGAAAAGTGGGTTTTTTGATAAAATCGTCCACCGACAGACCGGAAAACATGCGGGCACACTGGCCGGTGGGAAGCACATGATTGGTGCCGGAAGCATAATCCCCGGCCGGGATAGGCGCATAAGGACCCAGGAAAATGGACCCGGCGTGGCGAATCCGGGGCAACACTTCAAAAGGCTCGCGGGTGATAATCTGCAAGTGTTCCGGGGCATAAAGGTTGACAAACTCCAGAGCTTCGGCCAGATCGTGGGCTACCAGCACTGCAGAGTGGTGCTCGATGGCGGCCTGTAAAATCTCCTGGCGTGGTAATTCGGGTAGTTCCTCGATAATTGCTTGTACTACCCGATGGGCCAGCTTCTCCGAAGTAGTGACCAAAACTGCAGCCGCGTCGGGATCGTGTTCGGCCTGAGATAAGAAATCGGCCACCACATAACGGGCTTCGGCGGTGTCATCAGCCAGGATCAGGGCTTCACTGGGACCGGCCGGGGAATCGATCGCGACCTCTCCAAATACCAGTAACTTGGCGGCGGTGACATATTTATTGCCCGGTCCGACGATCTTGTCGGTCTTGGGGACCAGTTCAGTGCCATAGGCCATGGCAGCGATGGCCCAGGGCCCCCCGATTTTGAAGATCTGCTGGGCCCCGGCCAGATGGGCCGCGGCCAAGGTGGCAGGGTGAACAATCATTCCCTGATCCGGCGGGGTGCAGGCAATGATTTCCCGCACTCCGGCGACCCGGGCGGGGATAATGGTCATCAGTACCGTAGAGGGGTATTTGGCCAGACCCCCGGGAATGTAGCAGCCCACCCGCTCCAGGGGGCGATATAGTCGTCCGGCCATAATACCCGGCCGGACCTCAATAGCCCACATTTCCCTCTCGACCTGGGCCTGGTGGAATTTCTCAATATTAGCCGCGGCCAGCTGCAGGGCTTCAATTATTTTGGGGTCCAGGGAATCATAGGCTGCCTGAATTTCCTCCGCTGTAACGATTAGATCGTGGGGACAGAAATCATGCTTATAATCCCCATAAATTTCTAAGGCTTCGGAATCCCCGTGCTGGCGGACAGCCTCGACGATCTTCTTGACATCGTCCAGCACCGCCGAGATATCTTCTCTAGACCGCGTCAGGATGGCCTGACGGCGTTCAAAGCTAAGCTCGCGCAGTTTCTCCACAATTAAGTTAACCATCCTGCTGGTCCTCGATCATTCCCCAATCAAGTCAAATTCTCTCCGCTAGTGATGGCGACCATTATAGCAGATTGAAAATTAAGGCACAATCAACTTTGTTGATTATAAACTGCCCTTTCCAAAGTTGTTAAGATTCAGCATTAGAATAGGCCAGGGCGCTACCGGCCTCTTCCGAGGGCTAGCAATGTGAAGAGGCTTCAGGCAATTAAGTGGCTAATGATACATAAATTTTGTCTAATTTCCAAGCAGACTGACAAAGTTTTTTTTGACTGAATATTGACTTTGCCAGAAGAGAATTTAAGTTAATATAAGATGACCCTTAAACCCAAAACCGAGGGAGGATGACAATGAAAGCGGGAATTATCTTTACTGGGACAGGACCTATTGTAGTGTTAACCTCCTATAAATCCTTTACTGATCCGGGTTTTGTAGAGAAACTCAAGGCCAAGGGGATAAAAAAATTTATAGGCTATGAACTTCCATTGGAATTATGTGAGAAGCGCTACGGGGAGCATTATCCGGTAATATTGGGAGATCTCCGGCAGACTGATGACTTGCGGGTGTTAGACTTTGATGGCCATCATATCTTCCTCACCTTCTCGTTCAGCGAATTCGGTGAACAATTCAAGTACGAGTAGGATCCCCTAACAGAGAGGGTCAGACAGCTTTTTAAACACCTCTGGGGCTGGGTCGATATTCCGGCCCCTAACCCACCCTAACCCAAATAAAATATTCCCGAATCACCCGGCCTGCAAGGCTTGGGTTCTTTACTTACCAAATTTATTGATATAATTGCATAATTTTATTTTTAGCCTTGTCTTTAGGCTTTTTTTTGCTAAAATTAGTAATTTATATGGGGGAGTTGGGAAACTCGGCATGAAGGCCAGGGTGGCAAAGCGAGAGACGGAAAATCACCTGGAACTCTGTCTCCAGATGTATGTTGACCAGGTAACCTTGGAGCTGGACAAACAGCTCTGCCTGAAGTGCGACATCTGTTCCCTGGTCTGCCCCCGGGAGGCAGTGAAGATAATCCCGGGGGAGGAGGATCTGGACATCACCATTGATCCCCGGCTCTGTGTATTATGTGAGATCTGTTCCCATTTCTGCCCGGTGGCGGCCATCAGCTTGAGTTATAACCATCGACCGAAAACCATGTTTGCCGACCAGCAAGGGTTGGCCCCTTTTTTACCCAAGATCAATATTGACACCGGCAAATGTCCGTTGCCCTGTCCAATTAATCCGGAGAGCGACTGGCGCTGGTGCCGCCGCGAGCTCAAGCTGGTGCCCAACACCGAGACTGACTGCCCCAAACACTGCCAGGTGTGTATTGAGACCTGCCAGCGGCAGGCGATCATCTGGGACCAGGAGGGGGAAAGCGTGGTCCCCCAACCCGAGTTCTGTCTGCGGTGCACCCAGTGTTTGCAGTCTTGTGAATATGACGCCATTGAGGTCAATCCCCAATTTTTGGGGCGTCTGCTTATCGATGATAGCAAGTGTCCGTTAGATTGCAATAAGTGTATTAACCTGTGCCCCACCAAGGCGATTGTGCGGGAAGGCGAGCGAGTCTTTCTGCGGTTTGAAGATTGTGCCTACTGCGGCGTCTGCCTCAATATCTGCGACCAGGACGCTATCACTCTGATCCGGGAAGAAGTGGTCGCGGAGCCAGGAGAATATTCCCAGGCCTGGGAACAGGCTGTGGCCAAACTAATCAAAAACTAGGGGCGGGGTCACCCCGCCCCTAACATTTAAAACACATGGACGAAGAAGTTCGCATCGGCCTCTACATCTGCCATTGTGGTCTCAATATTGCCGGAGTCATCAGTCCCGAAGCTCTGGTGGCCCAGTCACAAAGCTTCCCTGAGGTTACGGTCTGCCGGCATCACCTCTATACCTGCTCTGAGGCGGGCCAGCGCGAAATCCTGGAGGATATTCAACAATTGGGCCTGAACCGGCTGGTAATCGCTGCCTGTTCTCCCAAGCTCCATGAGCCGACTTTTCGGCGGCTGCTGATCGAGGCCGGGGTCAATCCCTATCTGTTGGAGATGGTTAACATCCGGGAGCACTGTTCCTGGGTGCATATCCACGAGCCGGAGGCGGCTGCGGCCAAGGCCCTGGAGTTGATCAAAATGGGGCTGGCCAAGGTGCGTTTGGCCCGCCCGCTCACTGATCGGGTGGTGCCGCTGCACCGTCAGGCCCTGGTCATCGGCGGCGGCCCGGCCGGTCTGCGGGCTGCCCTGGATATTGCCAATGCCGGATTCCCGGTAACCCTGGTGGAGTGCCAGCCGGTGCTGGGCGGCATGACCAATTCCCTATATCGCACTTTTCCGCAGGGACAGACCGCCCTCAGCCTGATCAATCCGATGATGGCGGCAGTCATGCTCCATCCGGGGATCAGGTTGCTGAGCAATAGTGAGGTCACCGAGGTCAGCGGCCATTTCGGCGATTTTGAGGTTACGGTGCGGCAATCTCTGCCCTTGGTGTCTGAGGACTGCGACCGTTGTGGCCAGTGTCTGGAGGTCTGTCCGGTCGAAGTGCCAGATGAACGCCAGCAAGGGTTAAGCTCCCGCAAAGCCATTTACCTCCCCGCCCCCCAGGCCTTTCCAGGCCAATATGTAATAGATCAGGAACATTGTAACCGTTGTGGCCTTTGTGTTCCGGTCTGTCCGCGGCAGGCCATCAATCTCCGGCCTAAGAAGGTCGAACACCACCTTCGCTGCGGAAGCATGGTGGTGGCTACCGGCTTTCGTCCTTTTAATCCAGAAGGCAGCCGCTATGAACCCTGGGCCGCGCTTCCCAATGTGATTACCTCGGTTACCCTGGAACGCTTGCTGGCCCCGGACGGACCGACCGCGGGTCAGGTGATCACGCCTGGCGGCTCTAACCCGCCCCAGGAGATTGCCTTTATCCTCTGCGTCGGTTCTCGGGAAGAAGAGGGTCATCGCTATTGCTCCCGGGTCTGTTGTCCGACTGCCTTGCGGCAGGCTCTGGAGTTGAAAAGCCGCCTTCCCCAGGCCAACATCCGCCTTTATTATCGGGATCTGCGGACTACCAAGAAAGACTGGGAAGCCCTTTACACTAAAGCCCGCGAAGCGGGCCTGCTGTTTATCCGGGGCCAGGTCAAGGAAGTCCAGGCTGATGATGACGGTCGGGTAATTATCCGGGGCGATAATGAGCTGTTTCAGACTGCCACTGAGGACCGGGTGGATCTGGCGGTATTGGCCGTGGGCATGGAGCCGGGCGGCGGCGCGCCGCTGCGTGAAGTTCTCAAGCTGCCGGTGGGCGACGATGGCTTTTTCCTGGAAGCCCATCCCAAGCTGCGCCCCCTGGAGAGCGTCCTGGATGGCATCTATCTGGCCGGAGCCTGCCAGGGACCTAAAGATCTTTCCGAATCCATCACCCAGGCCAGCGGCGCGGCGGCCAAAATCCTCTCGTTATTCGCCCACGAGACTATTACGCTGGACGGCATTGTTTGCGAAGTGGATCAGGAAAAATGCATCGGCTGTGAGACCTGTTACAATGAATGTCCCTTCCAGGCCATCAAAATGGTGGGGGAAGGCAAAAGGCGGAAGGCCCAGGTCATCGAGGCCGCCTGCAAAGGTTGCGGAGTCTGTGCCGGGGCTTGCCCGGCCGGGGCAGTGATTGCGCATGGTTTTACCGATGAGATGATTCAGGCCCAGATCGACGAGTTCTTGGCGGATCATCCGCAGGAAAAGATCCTGGCTTTCTGCTGCAACTGGTGTTCCTACGCCGGGGCCGATTTTGCCGGGGTGTCGCGCTTGCAATACCCCCCGGTGGTCCGCATCATCCGTACCATGTGCGCCGGTCGGGTGCATCCCAAATTTATTCTGCGTGCCTTGAAGCAGGGCGCCGGTCGGGTGCTGGTTACCGGCTGCCATCCTCCCGGTGACTGCCATTATGTTTCTGGAAACCTACGCGCCCAGGTCCGGATGGAAAAACTTAAGAAAAAACTGGATAAAAAAGGCATTGATCCCCAACGCTTGCGTTTGGCCTGGATTTCGGCTACCGAAGGCCGCATTTTTCAACAGATTATCCAGGATCTGGCTGCAGAATTAAAGAAAACCTAAGCAGACCGAAGCCAAAGGAACCGATGGCGAAAGACAAGCTTCTAATCTGCCATTGCCCTGACTTAACCATAGATGTTCAGGCCCTGATTGAGTGGCTGGAGCGGTCCGGCCAGGATGTGCAACTGCTCCCGCCCCTATGCACCCCCGAGGGCCTGGCGCAGTTGCACCACCATCTCTCTACCGCGGTTGGTAAGTTGCTTATTGGTGCCTGTGGCCCCGAAAGATACGCCGGACTGTTTCGACTCCTGGTCAGCAAAGCTGAGCTAGCCGTTGTCGATCTGTTGGCCTGTAATGATCTAGAGACTGCAGTAGGGGCCCTGACCCTGGCCCAGGCGGCGCCTCACTCACTTGAACCAACCGCCCCCCCTTTGTCTCGGGAGGTGCTGATCGTCGGGGGCGGGATAGGGGGGTGCCAGGCGGCCTTGGATCTGGCCAAGGCAGGCATCAAGGTCTATCTGGTCGATGCGGCGCTGAGCATCGGCGGCATCATGGCTCAGTTAGACAAGACTTTTCCTACCCTTGACTGCTCAATCTGCATCTTAGGGCCGAAACTGGTGGAAGTAGCCGCCCACCCCCAGATTGAATTGCTGACCTACGTCAATATTGAACGGATAACCGGCGCGGCAGGGGCCTTTGAGGTAGATCTGACTCTGAAACCTCGTTATGTGGATATGACCAAATGTGTGGGCTGCGGGACCTGTACCGAGGTCTGTCCGATAATCGTTCCCGGCCGCTGGGATCTGGATCTGAAGCCGAGCAAATGTATACGGATCAGTTTTGCTCAGGCCGTGCCGCTCAGGGCCGCCATTGACAAGGAATACTGCATTGACTGCCAGTTGTGCGTCAAGGCCTGCGAGCGTCAGGCCATTAATCTGGAAGACGAGCCCCAACCCCGACATCTCACCGTCGGAGCCATTATCCTGGCCACCGGGGCCCGTCCCTTTGACCCCACTATCAAAAGCGAATATGGTTATGGCCGTATCCCGACGGTGATCACCAACCTGGAATACGAGCGCATCGTCTGCGCCTCCGGACCTACCCAGGGGTTGTTGATTACTCCTGAGGGACGAGCGGTGCAGCGTATTGCCTTTATCCAATGTGTCGGTTCCCGGGACCGCCGCTTCTTACCCTACTGCTCGGGCTATTGCTGTACGGCCTCGATAAAAGAGGCGATGCTGGCCCTGGAACACCAGCCCGAGGCCGAGGTGACCATTTTTTATAATGATATTCGCACCTCGGGCAAAGGCTTTGAAGAACTCTACCAACGGGCCCGGCAGGCGGGGGTTAATTTTATCAAGGGTTTGCCGGGGCGCATCCAGGAAGATGATCATGGCCGGCCGGTAATTTCCTACGAAAACCAGCTTACCGGCGTCCGTGCCCAACTTACCGCGGATCTGGTGGTTTTGGCGGTCGGACTGGAAGCCCCCAAGAAAGATTTACCCTTTGTCGGCCCGGCTCCGGACCGGGATGAGCTGGGCTTTTACCAGTGTCGCCAGCCGGTGTTGCACCCCTTGGAATCCACCCGGCCCGGCGTTTTCCTGGCCGGCACCTGTCAGGGGCCGCAAGATATTACCACCACGGTCTGCCAGGGCAGCGCCGTTGCCGCCCGGGTCCTCAATATGTTTGGCTCTCTGGCAAAAAAAGCCAGCCGGTCCGGAGGGGCATAATTTATCTTTTATTGATGATCCTGGTTGGCGTGGCCGTTGGCCTGGGGGCCAGCTTCACTGGCTTAGGCGGCGGTTTTTTGATGGTGCCGCTGGGCATTTTCCTGGGTCTATCGGTCCCCGAGGCGGTGGGCACTTCGTTTATGGCCATTGTGGTCATTTCCCTCTCGGCGGTCATCGCCCACCGCCGCCTGCAGCATGTCAACCGCCGGATGGGCCTGCTGTTAGGCTCCGGGGGGTTGCTGGGGGCCCAGATTGGGGCCCGTCTGCTGCCCTATGTGGCCGCGGCGACCTTTAAAAAGCTGTTTGCTCTGATCCTGGTGCTGTTGGCGCTGCGGATGGCGCTGGCTAAAGAAAAAACCAATACGGCCGAGGCACCAGCCCAGCCTGCGAGATCCCCGGGCCGCGGCTATGGGCAAGCCCTGGCCATGTTAATGTTGGGGGTGGGAGTCGGGGTGGCCGCCAGTTTCACCGGCCTAGGCGGTGGTTTTCTGATGGTGCCGCTGGCCATTTTCCTGGGCCTGTCGGTCCAGGAGGCGGTGGGGACTTCTTTTCTGGCTATCCTGATCATTTCCCTCTCAGCCCTGGTTGCCCACAGCAAACTGGCCCATGTCAATTATTCGGTCGGCCTGGCCTGGGGGGTAGGGGGCATCCTGGGGGCGCAGATTGGAGCCCGGTTATTAACCTATGTTTCTGGCCCCACCTTTAAAAAAATTTTTGCTGTCCTCCTGGTCGTCCTGGCTGCACGCATGTTCTGGTAAGGGCGCAATTTATTGCCCCCTTCTTCTTATGCTAATCAAGTATGGATTTTTTTGCAGGGGCTTGATTTATCGAGCCCTTTAGGGCGCAATGGATTGCGCCCCTACGGTTAAGGGAAGATAGTTTTTTGAAGGCAACTTTCGATGCGTTAGATGGGAAGGCGACTGCCAGTTGCCTTCCCGGTCAGATCAATTTGCTGGTAATCTTAATAACCTCCCGCCACATAGCGGATTAATCTACCTGGGGTCGGGGCAGGAGGCCGGCCCGTTCGACGATTTCAGGGACTTTTTCCTCCCACTCAATGGCCATGATGTGGAAGCCATGGACGCCCTTCATTTCTTTCAGCTGCTGTATCTGTTCCACGGCCATGGTAATGCCTTCATCGGCCTGTTTCTCTTTGGGAACGCCTTTTAAGCGATTGATTACTTCATCCGGCACATCCATACCGGGGACTTTGTTTTTCATGTAGCGGGCCATACCCAAGCCCTTCATGGGGGTGATCCCGGCCAGGATGTGGACCTTTTGATCCAGCCCCTCATCGCAAACCATTTGCATCCACTTGGCGAATTTATCTAGATTAAAGATGCACTGGGTCTGGATGAAATCGACTCCCGCGGCGACTTTTTTGGCCAGCCGCATCACCCGCAGTTCAAAGGGGTCGGCAAAGGGGTTGGCTGCGGCGCCAATATACATTTTGGGGGCTACGGTCATTTTGGCCCCGCCCATGAAAGTACCTTCTTCACGGATCTTGTGGACCCCCTGGATCATCTGGATGGAATCGAGGTCAAAGACATTGGCCGCGGTGGGATGGTCGCCGAAACTCTGGTGGTCGCCGGTCAGACACAGCATGGTATTGATGCCAAAGGCATAGGCTCCCAGGATGTCGGCCTGGATGGCCAGCCGGTTGCGGTCCCGGGCGGTCATTTGTAAGATCGGGCTGATCCCCAATTCTTTCAAAATGATACAGGAAGCCAGACTGCAGACCCGCACCATGGCGGTTTGGTTGTCGGTAACATTGCAGCAGTCTACAAATTTTTTTAACATTTCCCCCTTTTTCCTGATGACCTCAGGCTCCGCTCCCCGAGGCGGCCCCGCTTCCGAAGTTACGGCCAGCTGCCCCGACTCCAGAATCTTTTCTAATTTACTTTCGGTTTTCATATGGTCAAATCCTCTCTGACAATTTTCCGTGGCCCACCGTCCCGGCTAGTGTTCCAATCTTTAGCGGCCATTATCTTGGCATAGTCCGGGATCCGACCCAAGGCCACCAAACGGTCCCAGATGAGTTGCCAGCCACAGGGGATATCAGGATTTACTTCACAATGGCCGCCGGTGGAGCCCCCACATGGGCCATTGAGCATCCGTTTGGAGCAGCGGGCAATAGGGCAGATGCCGCCGGTCTCGTGGAGAATGCAGTTGCCACAGCCGGCGCAACGTTCGGCCCAGATGCCTTGGGCCAAAGAACCGCCCATAAAGGAAGTATTTAAGGCCGGCAAGGCCCACTTGGTGGGATAGGTGTCGGCAAAATATTGGGTCCCGACGCTGCAGGCACAAGACAGGACCGCCTCGTATTGATCGATAAAGGGCCGCACCTGTTCGATGTATTCTGGGTCACAGCACCGTTCCAGGGTAACCTCTTTGATCTCTAAAGGCCGGCCATCTTTCTGAGCCGCCATCGACAGAGCCGCGGCCAGTTGTTCGACCTCTTTCCGACCGCCGGCGTGGCATACGGTGACACACTCATTGCAGCCGACGATCAACAATTTTTTAAAGGGAGAGACCATATTGATGATCTCTTTGAGGGGTTTTTGCTCGGCAACAATCATTTTTTCACCCTTTCCAGATGGTTAACTTTTAACAAGACAGACTCAGGCCGTCTTGGCGGCACCCCCGTTTTTGACCGGATTGGGCCCCAAGGCTCGGATTTTTTCGGTCATCTCTTGTGCGATCCGGGCAAAATGTGGCACTTCTCCGGTCATGATGTAACGCATCTCAAGCCGGTCGCTGCCGATTTCCAAGTCGTCCAGCATCTTTTTGACATATTGCAGCCTTTTTTTGGCCACAAGATTACCGGTTTTGTGATGACACTCGCCTTCCTTACAAGCCACCACATACACGCCGTCGGCCCCGTCTTGAAAAGCCCGCAGCAGATGGATGACATCGATCCGTCCGGTGCAGGGCACTTCAATGATGGACACATTGGTTGGATAACTTAAATGTTGCTCACCTGCCTTGTCGGCCATCTCATAAGGGCAGAAATGACAGGTATAAGCAATAATGGTTGGCTCAAAAGTTTCACTCATCCCCATACTCCTTCTGGAAAAGTCACCCGCTTTTATCTGGCTAACTTAGGTCTGATTCACATACCGGCCGGAAAGACTTCGCAACATGGCTTCGGGCCAGCTGCCGCCTTATCGGGCTGGGTCCCAATTTTTTAATTTTCGCCGTCATTTCCTGGGCGATTTCAGCAAATCTTGGTCCCATACTGGCAGATAGATTATACATTTCCACCCGATCGCTCCCAAGTTTCAGGTCGTCCAGAATCTTTTTCACCTGCTCCACCTTGCGGCGGGCCCGGAGATTGCCGGTCAAAAAATGGCACTCTCCCTCCTGACAGCCAGCTACCAAGACGCCATCGGCGCCGTGCTGAAAAGCCCGTAACAGGTGGATGGTCTTGATCCGTCCCGAGCAGGGCACCAGGATGATCAAGACGTTAGCCGGATAATGCAACCGCATCGATCCGGCCAGATCGGCCGCCGCATAGGCACAATAATAGCAACAGAAGGCCAGGATTATTGGTTCGAAATTTTTGTCTTGCAACTTTCCCCAGCTAACCGGCCCGGGTTGCTCGATTTCGGTCAGAGGGTGGCTGTCACCTCTCAAAGGTTGTTAACCTGCGGCTTCCGCTAACAGGGCATCACATTTAGCCAGAAGCTGGGCATCGGTGTAACTCTGCAAGGTAATCGCCTTGGCCGGACATTCCGCCGGACAGATGCCACAACCCTGGCAACGGGCCGGATCGATTACCGAGTAGCCGTCTTCACAGATATAAGGGACATCATAAGGACAGGCCCGCACACAGATCAGGCAGGCCGCGCAGATGTCCTTGTCCACCACTGCCACTACGCCGCCGATGCGCTGACGCTCCGCTGACAGCACCGTTAAAGCCCGACCCGCCGCGGCCTGGGCCTGGGCGATGGTCTCGGTGATCAGTTTGGGAGCATGGGCCAAGCCGCACATATAGACGCCTTCAGTGAAGAAATCTATCGGCCGTTGTTTTAAATGAACTTCCTGAAACCAGCCTAGGCTATCCCGCTCCAGCTTCATGGTCTTGGCCAGGGTGTCGTTGTCGCCGGGCACTGCCCCGGTGCTCAGGCCTAAAATATCAGGACTTAGGGTAAGCTCCCGGCCCAGGATCAGATCCTTAAAGCGGATGTTCAGCCGGCCGCCCTTATCCTCGACTACTGGGGGTTCTTGCCGCCGGTAGCGGAATAACAGTACCCCTTGTTTGCGGGCCTCCTGATAAAAATCTTCCATAAGGCCGTAAGTGCGCATATCCCGATACAGCACAAAGACATTGGCCTCGGGATTTAGCTTTTTTATATGTAGAGCGTTTTTGATTGCCGCCTGGCAACAGATGCGGCTACAGTTGGGATTTTCCTCGTTCCGGGAGCCGACGCACTGGATCATGGCAATATTTTTCCAGCCCTTGGCCTCCTCCGGTTTAGTGGCCAACCGTTCCCCCAGTTCCAGTTGGGTAAGGACGCCGGGATGCTGGCCGTAGAGATATTCCTTAGGTTTATAAGGCTGGGCGCCGCTGGCGACAATGGCCACCCCATGGCGAATTTCCCGGGTTTCCGACCCTATCTTAACTTTGGAGGTAAAGTCACCTTTTACCCCCTTGAAATCAACGATTTCGCTATTGGTCAGCACCTCGATTTGGGGATGGGCCTTGACTTCGGCAATAAGGTCTTTCAGGTAGGCCTGCACATCATCGCCCTCAATGGTAGTGTAGAGGTGGCGGGCCACCCCGCCCAGCTCCCCGTTCTTTTCGATCAGAGTAACCGGAAAACCCTGTTGGGCCAGACTCAATGCAGCATTCATGCCGCCGATGCCGCCGCCGATGACCAGCCCGCTTCTGGTGACCGGGATTTCCGATTCGCTAATGGCTTGCCGCAGATTGGCATCGGCTACCGCCATGCGGATCAGGCCTTTGGCCTTCTGGGTAGCTTTGGCCGGTTCATCTTTATGCACCCAAGCGACTTGCTCCCGGATGTTGGCCATCTCCAGCAGATACTTGTTGAGACCGGCGCTTTGGACAATGTCCTGATATTGTTCGCGATAATTGCGGACCGAACCAGCGGCCACCACCACCCGGTTGAGATTGTTCTTTTGAATGATATCCTTCATCTTTTCCGGGCCGGCCGGGGCGCACAAGAACTCTCCCATTTCGGCCAGAGCTACGTTGGGCAGGGTCTTGGCATAAGAGACCAAGGCAGGAAGATCCAGGCTGCCTGATTCAATGCCGCAACTGTCAATAAACACCCCGACGCGCGGAGCTTCGCCGCTGACCTCCCGTTCCGGAGGATAGGTTTTGGGTTTGGCGACTGTGTTCCGGGCGGTGTTCAGATCAGCCGACACCGCGGCCACCGCGGCCGCGGCTTGGGTGACGGATTCAGGAATATTTAATGGATTCTGGAAAGCCCCGCAGACATAGATGCCGGGCCGGTTGGTCTTAACCGGCTGGAAGGTGGTGGTCTTGGCGAAGTTATGTTCATTGAGTTCAATCCCTAATTTCTTGGCCAAGTCCTGGGTTTCCTTAGTTATTTGCATGCCCACGGAAAGCACCACTAGGTCGTAGTCTTCGACCTGGGATTCGCCGGTTTCATCAATGTACTTCAGGCTTATGTTATTATTAGCAATCGGATCGATGGAATGGATGCGGGATCGTATCAAACGCACCCCCAGATTTTGAGCCCGGTTGAGATACAGCTCAAAATCCTTGCCAAAGGTGCGGATATCCATAAAAAAGATGCTGGTCTCGGGAGGCTCTGGACAGAGCTCCTTGGCCATCATGGCCTCTTTCAAGGCGTACATACAACAGATCGAGGAACAATAAGCATTGTCGCCATGGTGGATATCCCGGGAGCCGACACACTGGAACCAGGCAATCTTTTTGGCCTCTTGACCATCAGAAGGGCGCAGCAGCCGTCCCCCGGTCGGACCGGTGCCGGACAACAACCGTTCGAACTCCAAGCTATTAATAACGTTAGGATGATCAGCGTAATGATAAACATCGTTTATGGTAGGATCAAAGACTTCAAAACCTGGGGCCAGAATAACTGCGCCCACCTCCAGGGTGCGGGCCTCGGACTGGAGGCCCACTTTGACTTGGGCCTTAAAGTTTCCCGGCTCCCCCTCCAATGTCTGGAGGTCGGCCTGGGGCAAAAATTCAATAAAGGGATGGCGGGTTACTTCCACAAAACCGTGTGTGTCCTGCTTGGGACAGACCATGCAGAGAAAGCAGTCATGGGTAGGAAACATCTTATCAAGTTCTGCCGTAACCCCGCCAACTTTATCAGTTTTTTCCAATAGATAAACATAATAACCCGAATTAGCCAAATCTTCGGCGGCCTGGACGCCTGTTACTCCGGCTCCGACTACCAGGACAGCGCCAATGGGACCGCCGGTTTGGCCTGGATTCGACCCACCTTTTTCTATACCTCGCTCCGCCATCTTTTCCTTCCTCTTTTAGAGAGATTTCAGACCAGTTAGCAATTCTTGGACACCGTAATGTGTCAGTTCCCGGAACGTGACGTCTGCCGTTCTCATCATCCGGGGCGAATAAGTTATCTGCTTGAGAAAAGCTAAGCCACCCTTAAGTCTCTGGGCCTGATTAAGGCCAGTCAAGGCTTCCGGGAGGTAATTCTTAAACTATTCTGCCGTATTATAGCATCGGCAAATATGGGCTGAGTTCTTGTAAAAATTTTCTCATTCTCCAACATTAAGGTCTATTTTTACCATTGTGTCCATAGCCGTGTCAATAATAATTATGAGTAAATATTCACCAAGATCTTTTCAGGGGCCAGCTAACATATTCACTTCACTGAGACAAAGTTAGATAAATGCCATGACCGGGGGCTATGGCAAAAAAGTTTGTTACTTACAGCACAATATGGGTGGGAGCCGCTCGGGAAATTCTATCCGCCGGGCAGCTAACAGCCGGTAAGAGGAAAGAAATACGGGGGGCAAATATCCTGTCCCCGATATACTTTTACAAGTCTGGGTATTTTGCCGAGCATTGTTGGAGCAGTGCCGGTCCACACCAAATGTGTTGATTTGCCGTGATGATTTTCTACCAAACGGTCAATTTGGTTGACTAACTCATTGACCCTGAGGGAGGTCCCCCGGCGATGAGCTTTGGGACTAATGATCTGAAATGAATAATTAAGCTTCTCTTTGGACGATCTTCATGTTATTTTGCCTGCGAAAGGGGAATGAGGTGAACGCTGCTGAGAAGATCGCCCGACAAAGATTGAGTGTATTGCAATTGGCCGAAGCCTTGGGAAACATCACTGCCGCTTGTCGGCAGCGCGGCATGCACCGCAGCCAGTTTTACGAGTATAAACGGCGCTTCCAAACCCATGGATTGGATGGGCTGAAAGACTTGCCGCCGGTGCATAAATCCCATTCCATAACTACCCCTGAGGAGGTGGTGGAACGTATCCTCCAATTCAGCTTGGCACACCTGGCGTGGGGCCGTGTGCGTCTTAGTAATTACCTGAAGCTCCAAGGTATTTCGGTCAGTTCACCCACCGTCCAAGGCATTCTGACTAAACATGGCCTGGGCACCCGCTATGAGCGCTGGCTTAAACTGGAAGAAAAAAATGCCCCTTGCCGTTGAATTGGCGGGAGAACAGATGGCTTTCATCGAAAAGGCAAATCCTGCTTTCAACGAACGCCACGTGGAAAGCTCCCAGCCTGGGGAACTGCTGTGCCAGGACACCTTCAATAGTTTTACCTTTGGTTTCCTCCACACTTCCAAATTTCCAGAAGCCGCCGTGGCGGTGCTGCACAATGAGGTTTTTTTCCTTTTACCAACAAAAAATATAAAAATAACTGCCATGTTAACCGATAACGGCCGGGAATTCTGCGGCACCAGCACTCACCCCTATGATACCAAGTTGTGATCAAAGAGCTAAAATGCCCCCTCACCCTCGCCCTCTCCCCCGCCAGCGGGGGAGAGGGGATAAAGGATAAAATTACTCATTTGAAAGATAATCGGTATTAGTAATACATGTCATGAAAATTTTGGGGATTGAGACCTCCTGTGATGAGACCGCGGCGGCGGTGGTGGCCGATGGTAAGGTCGTCCTGTCGGACGTGATCGCTACCCAGTTTGACCTGCACGCCGCTTATGGTGGGGTGGTCCCGGAACTGGCGGCCCGGCGGCATCAGGAGAATATCCTGCCGGTGATCCGCGCCGCCCTGGATCAGGCCGGGATGACATTGGATGACATCGACGCCCTCGCCGTTACCCAAGGCCCTGGCCTGGTGGGGGCGCTGGTGATCGGCTTTGCGGTCGCCAAGGCCCTGGCCTATGCCCGCAAACTGCCGATTGTCGGGATACACCACCTCAAGGCCCATATCCTGGCCGCCTACCTGGAAGAGCGGCCCCCCAGCTTCCCTTATGTCGCCCTGGTGGTTTCTGGAGGTCATAGCAATCTTTATTATGTGCAAAGTTTCCAGGACATGCGCCTGTTGGGCCGCAGCCGCGACGACGCGGCCGGCGAGGCCTTTGATAAAGTGGCGAAGCTCATGAACCTGGGTTATCCGGGGGGCGTGGCCATCGAAGCCCTAGCCGCGACCGGCGACCCTGAGGCCTTTCACCTACCCCGACCACGGATCGAACAGGAGCCGCTGACCTTCAGCTTCAGCGGCCTCAAGACTGCAGTGGCCTATCTGCTTAAGAAAAATCCGGAAATTCTCTATCCCGGCCACCGGCCTGGAGCCGCCGACCTGGCCGCCAGCTTTCAGGAGGCAGTGGTGGACTCTCTGGTCAGCCGGGCCTTGCTAGCCGTGGACCAAACCCATAGTCAAAGGTTGGTGGTAGCCGGAGGGGTGGCAGCCAACCGCCGTCTGCGGGGGGTGCTGCAGGCCCAGATTGAGGCGGCAGGCATTGAGCTGTTCATTCCCCCACCCCGACGCTGCACTGATAACGCTGCCATGGTTGCCGCACTGGGCTATCACCTGCTGCAAGCTGGAGATCGCTTAGACCTTACCGGGGATGTATTCGCCAGGGGGTAAAAAAGTAGAGAAACTATTTTATGAAGGCGGATTACTACCTATCCGTCATTTTTAAGGGATTAATCCTTCACTCGGTATATGGCATAACAGTTAAAAAAACTAGGGAGAATTTCAGTTTATTGATTTTCGACCTGTAGGGATTCTCATAATTTTTTTCTTATAGAAGGCAAATTTTACTTGTTCTCATTATGAAGATTGTGCTTTGTCCGGGCTATGGTCAGGCTGCCGAACATGCCCCATGCCGAAAACTGCTCCCGGGCCGAACCGGAGGGCGCGGCCCAAGACGCGGCGTCCAAACGCCGCCATCTTCGCCTCATGGCGATCCGAGCCTCATTTTTTAGGTATCAATCATGATCCGTTAGCGGCTTTGTTCATTATTATCCGCCGGAGCTTAGCCCTATGGATTAACCGCGTTGATCAACAGGCCTTCGAGGGTTTAATTGAACGGCCGCGTCCAGGCCGCCCAAGCCGCTTAAATCCGCATCCCTCAATCTAAGCCTATTCGGCCTAACGTAATTTTTCCGGAGCCTCGAGCGCAATGTCTAGAAATTCATTGATCTGGTCTTCCACCCAGGCATGCTGGGTAAGCTGCTCGATGGCCTGGGCAATCGAATCCTTTAACTCCTGGGGCAGCAATTGGTCTTTGGCCAGGCGGTCTTTCAAAAAGGTGGCCAAGGTCTTAGAAGAGATTAACTGTTTGCCCTTTCCCGAGCGGGTAAAAATTTCCTTGATATCTTCGTTTACCCGCTCCGTGGTGATGCCGTGTAGAAAGCGCCCGGGAGAGCCGCCACTGAATAGCGAGGTGATCAAATAACGGGAATAATAAAAACGCTTACCGGTATGCCAGAGATTATCTAGATGCTTTTCCTGCTCTGGTTCCCGCACATAGGCCTGCAGGGCATCGCGATATTTTCGTTCCAGACGGGCGAGAGCCACGTTTTTAATCAAAAACAGGTTAATAAGAAACATCCCCAGCACACTGGTGAGGCGCAGAGAAGGAGGGATTTCGCTGGCCCAGTTCCACAGAAAGTAGATAAACAGCAATAACAGTACGATGGTGCGGATCAAACCAAGCTTGGAAGAAACTAGACGGGGATCATTACGGTGGCTAAAAAAATAACCCAGCAGTAAGAACAGCAAGACAACCTGAGTATAGGCGCTGAGCAGTATGTTTATCATAAAACTAAGCATTTTTCTGTCCTTTAGATTAGGTTCACCTGCCAATAACCCTGGCGATCTCGAGGATTAGTTGCGGCTGCCGCGATAACTTACCCCTTTAAATTGTCCATCGCGGTTAATATCTTTTTTATACCACAATCCTAATCCCCACGGGGAGTTTTTTGACCTCATGAGATAAAGTCGCTTTGTCCTGTCTAACTGTAACGTGAAAAGGCCAAAACCCTTTGTTTGGCTAGCTGCAGGAAATACCGATGCCGGGGCCCGGCCAATTCCAGATGGTGATAAACTGTCAACTTGGCCAGGTCCTCGATAAAAATCCAGGTAATACAGTAGGCCCAGATCAGACCTACCTGACTCCAGGTGATGGGCGCGATCAGCCCGAAAGGATAGACCACGAACAGGGTGGCGGCCAGCTTGGTGATAATCGCCGACCACAACAGAGTACTCGAAGGATATGGTCTGGTCAGAAACATACGCGGGGTGCGGGCCACAAACAGCGTCAAGTGGCCGGCCACCGCCAGCTTCAGGAAGATAAAGGTCTGAATCTGATCAATGCTAAGGTGGAGCCAGGACTTGGCGATGATCAACAGACCGAAAGTTTCGATCACCCCAATGAGTCCCAGGACCGTGGCCACGGTGAGCACCCGCTGCATTTTCCAACTTACCGGTTGGGGATCGATCATGGTATTGTCGGAGGCAATGGTCATGATCGGGACGTCGTTGAAAAAGGCCAGCAGGATGATCATAACGGCAGTGATGGGGTAAAAATTATAAACCAGCATCGCCAGCACTACGAAAAACATGATGCGGATGGTCTCAATGATGCGGTAAATGGCGTAACTGTTCATGCGCTCAAAGATCTTGCGGGCTTCTTCAACGGCATTGACGATTACCGACAGGCCGGGCGCGGTCAGCACTAGGGCGGCGGCAGCCCGGGCCGCGTCCGTAGCGCCGCTGACCGCGATGCCGACGTCGGCCTGTTTGATGGCCGGCGCGTCATTGACGCCGTCTCCGGTCATGCCGACGATATGCCCGGCGGCCTGGAGTGCCTTGACAATGCCATATTTATGCTCTGGAAAGACCTGAGCATAACCGTCGGCCTGCTCGATTTCCAGCTCCGCTACCGGACTCAGATGGGCCGCCTCCACCCCTTCCTTGAAAAGTTGGTCAGCGGGCTGGATATTGGTACCCAGACCTAACTGCTGGGAGATCTCCTGGGCGATCGCCACATTGTCGCCGGTGACCATCTTGATCTTAATACCATGCTTTTGGGCGTTGGCAATGGTTGCTGCCGAGTCTTCGCGCGGCGGGTCGAACAGCGAGAGGATACCCATAAACTGCCAGGGACCTTCATCCTGAGCACAGGCTACTCCCAGGGTCCGATAACCTTTGACCGCCAAGTCATGCACCACCTGTTGGGCCCGGGTGTTATCATCCGGAACCATTTGACAAAGGCCCATGATCACCTGAGGGGCACCTTTGGTTACTTTGAAAATCTGATTCTGAGAGTCTTTTATAGTGCTTTCGGTGCGTTTATGGATCGGATCGAAGGGTACGAATTTGGTTAGGGTATAATTATTCAATATTGCCTTATCCGGTAATCCGGCGATAATCGCCAAGTCGATAGGGTCCTGATCCTCCTCTTTGGAGGCCAAGGAAGCATAAAGGATCAGTTCTTGCACGTCCTTGGCTCCAAAGACGACGGAGTCGCCCAGGGTCAGGCGGTTCTGGGTCAGGGTGCCGGTCTTGTCTGAGCACAAAATATCGATACCGGCCATTTCTTCGATGGATTCCAGTTTGGAGACCACGGCCTTCATTTTCGATAACGCAATGGCCCCGACTGCCATGGTCACCGAGAGCACCGCCGGCATGGCGACCGGGATGGAGGCCACGGTCAGAATGAGCGCAAACTCTATCAACTGCAACACCCGGTCACCGCGCTCCAACTGGACCAATATCAATACCGCCACTAGTCCCAGGCTCAAATAAATCAGATAATCACCGATTTGCAGGACCGCTTTTTGAAAGTGGGAGGCCGCCCCGGCTGTCTGCACCAGACTGGCAGTACGGCCCAAAAAGGTATTGAGGCCCGTACTGACCACCAGGGCCAGCATTTCTCCCTGCTTGACGGCCGAGCCGGAATAAGCCAGGTCGCCGGGCTTCAGGCTGACCGGCAACGATTCCCCGGTCAGGGCTGATTGATCGACGCTGAGGAAGTCCCCTTCGAGCAACTTCACATCAGCAGGGATGACGTCTCCCAACCGCAGACGGATGATATCGCCCGGGACCAATTCCCGGGTAGCGACTTCCAGCCATTTGCCGTCCCGGTGCACCCGTGCCTTAAGGGCTAACTGTTTCTTCAATGCCTCCAGGGCGTTGGAGGCCTTGAATTCCTGCCAAAAACCGATGGAGGCATTGAAAACCAGCAGAAGCACGATGATAGTAAAATCATCCCAATCTCGCACGACCAGGGATAATATTGCCGCTACTTCAATCATCCAGGGAATCGGCCCCCAGAAATAACTTAAAAACTTGGCAATGGGACTGACTTTTTTTTCCGCCAGTTCATTGGGGCCATATTCCTGCAACCGTTTGGTGGCCTCGGACGAAGAAAGTCCGTCGGGGGTAGCCTCTAGTTTGGCCATCAATGCATCGATTGCAATGGTTCTGGCCTCTTCCGCGCTGATCGTGCTGGGATTCATGATCTTTACCCTGGCCCAATTCTTGGATGGCAAAAGGACGTTTAATTAACTCACCAACTTGATAAAGGCTTCTCCCTCTTATCCAAAGAATGCGGAGTTACTTTACAAAAGTCATTCCTGAGGTGATTGGTGTAGCCTATCCGCTTTGCGAGGAGACCGGGTGATTAAGCCAGGCACTCCTTGGAGATCCTTACCGCTTCTCGGATCATTTGATTGGTATAACCCCACTCATTGTCATACCAGCTCATGACCTTGACTAGATCGCCATCCACCACCTGGGTCATGTTCAGATCCACTATGGAGGCGTGCGGGTCCTTGATAATATCAGAGGAAACTATGGGATCTGCGGCTACTCCCAGGATATCCTTATAGCGGGCGCTCTGTGATTCCTCCTTAAAGATGCGATTGACCTCATCGACCGTGGTTTCTCTTTCGGTAACAAAGACAATATCCGCCAGCGAACCGCAGGGCACTGGACCACGCACCGCCACCCCGTCAAATTTGCCCTGGTATTGGGGCAAGGTTATACCCGTGGCCTTGGCCGCGCCGGTGGTGGTGGGCACAAAATTGGCAGCCCCGGCCCGACCCCGGTTCCAATGCCGGTTGGGACCGTCGACAATCGACTGGGTGGCGGTATAGGCATGAATGGTGGTCATGATGGCCTTTTTGATGCCGATCCGTCTTCCCATAACCTCCACTACCGGGGAGATACAATTAGTGGTGCAACTGGCACAGGAGATAACATGGGCGGACTCTGCCGGTTTGCAGACTCCGGGGACGATGACACAGACATCTGGACCCTTAGGGGGCGCGGACAGGATAATATAGCGGGCTCCGGCCTGCACATGTTTGGCCAGACCATCGCGGTCGGTAAAGACGCCGGTGCATTCAAAGACGATATCAATACCCAGCTCTTTCCAGGGGAGCTGGGCCGGATCCTTGGCACTAAAAAATCTATGTTTTTTCCCGTCGACCACTAAATGGTTGTCCTCGATTTCGACTTTTTTATCATAGCGGCCGTAAACCGTATCGTATTTGAGGAGGTAAACCAGGTTATCCAGCGGCATCAGATCATTGATGGCCACTAATTCTAATTCGGGGGTCTCCAGGATAACCTTGAAAGCTGCCCGGCCAATTCTACCCATACCATTAATCGCTACTTTTGCCATTTTGAACCTCCTTCCTGGGTATGGAGCTTTTGATTTTGTAAGTAATTTTAATTGCCAAAGGCCCGGAAAACCACAATTTTGCCGGTCAATCCTGGCCTTGCAAAACCGTCCCCATCATTTATTACTCGGTTCATACAATAACTGCATTGGAGTCAGATAAAAACTCCTCCCCTAAATCCCTTAAGGGGGGTGGGAGGGGAGCCTGAGGGAGGGCGGGGGGCCAGCGGTCCCCCGGCCCTTCCCTCAGATTAACCTTTTGAATGCTCGGAGTAAATGATTTGCTTTATCATTATTAATCATCCTAAAGTTAGAGGCATTAGCACCGGGTGTCAACCCCAACCCGGCTGAAAGCCCCCAGATCTGGCTGATTAAGACGGCAGTTCGTAGATTTTGATTTCTGCCTGCTGTCGTTCCGCGGCCAGCCACTGGGAGAAGAGCAACTGTCGTTTTTGTTCCAGTACGGAAGAATAAACCTGATCCCGGACTTTCTGGAATTCCTCTGAACTGGGTGTCCGGCGAGCCTTGAAAGCCAACACATAATAATTGCCTTCCCAGGATATGGGCTTTTTTACATATGGTTGCTCAGCAGATAACAGGAAGGCTGCCAGGGATAATACTTGTGACGGCCGTTGTTCTGGGAAGCCCTGCCTGCGGGTGAAAAACTCACTGCTCCGCAGACCCAGGCCGGCCTGGGCCGCGACCTTGTCCAAAGGCTTACCCTTTTGCAGACAGGCCAGCAATCTCTGGGCCTCTTGCTCGGCACGAGCCGCGGCCTTCTGCTGTAAGACGGCTTGGCGCACCTGATCCTGTATCTGGTTGAAAGGCGGGATGTGGCTTTCTTGACGTTCCAGACATTGAAGAATTGCGATACCATGGGGGAAGGAGACTAACTTACTGATTTCCCGCGGTTTTAAGCTCAATGCGGTCTGATTGAAGTGCAAATATTTTCCCAGCTCAGGGATCGGATCATTCATGGAGATATAAGGAGTTTGCTGGATGTTTAGATGGTGCCGGGCGGCCACCTTGGGCATCGCCGCGCTTGCCAGTTCCACTCTTACCTGTTGGGCGTTCTCCTTAGCCAGACGCCGGGCCTCTTGTTCCTTAAGCTGCTCTTCGACCTGGTCTCGGACCTGGTTCAGGGGTAGGGGCTTTGTTTCCTTAATTTCTTCCAGGCGGAGGATATAGTAACCTTTGGGGGTGTGTGCTAAACCGACCTGACCTTCTTGCAACGAGAAAGCCACTTTTTCCCATTCCGGCAGGTTCTGTCCCCGGGTAACATACCCCAGATCCCCGCCTTGGTCGCGGCTGGCTTTATCCTGAGAATAAGTCTCTACTAATTTGGCAAAATCTTCTCCGGCCTGAGCCCGTTCCCAAATCGCTTCAGCCTGCTGCTTAATTCGTTGTTGCTCCGCCTTGGTGGCCCCTGGCGGTTCCCATAACACCAACTGGCGGAGGCGGATGGTGTGGGGGCGGGCAAATTGGTCTCGGTGTTCCTGATAATAATCCTCAATCTGCTGGGAGGTAAGTTTGACCTGACTCATATATTTGTCGTCCGGAAAGAACAGATAGCGCACCCGAGCCCGATCCGGCTGGCGGAATTCTTCCTGATGGGACTTATAATAATCGGCCATCTCGTCTTCTGCCGCCGTCTGCTGCGCCAGATAGCGACCGGGAGAAATCACCAGATAATCGACCCTGACGGCCTCCCGCTCCAGACGAAAGAGTTCTTCCAACTCGGCCTCTGAGACCTTAGCAAAAGAAGTAATCAGCTGAATGACCTTTTTTATCAACAAGCTTTGACGTTCCTGGGCCTCAAAATCGGCTGGGGACAGGTGGTGACGGGCCAGAACAGTCTGATAGCGCTGTTGATTGAACCCTTGTTCATCCTGAAATATCGGGTATTGTTTGATGTGCTCCTGCAGTTCCGCGTTAGTCACCATGATGCCATAGCGCTCCGCGGCTTGCACGATGAGCTGTTCCTCAACCAAGCGCCTCAGGGCCTGCTCCCGTAAGTTAAGCGATTTCAGGAGGTCCTCGGTGGCATTTTCCCCCAATCTGTCGCGATACATCTTTAATAATTGATTATAGGTCTGCATATAAGCGGGAAGCCAGATCGGGGTGCCGTTTACCGTAGCCACTTTTTGAAACCGGGCCGACCGGAAGCCGCCGATGCCCCAAAAAACAAATACTACCACAATGATTCCCACCGCTAGGATAATAAACCAGGATCGGGCATATTTTCGCATTAAACTAAGCACAATTTAATTTCCTTTAGCCGTATTAGGGGGGGAAGTGGCCAGGGAAGTCCCTGATCCCATTAAATTGCGGGCCTGTTGGGCCGCGGCACTCTGAGGATAGTCGGCCACTATTTTCTCCAGAATCAGGTTATAAACCTTGGTCTTCCCCTGGGCCTGGAAGGCCAGGGCCTGTTTTAAGAGGGCTGGGGGTGCCAGCACGCTTTTGGGATACTGGTCTACGACTTTGTTAAATTCTACGATCGCCTCATCCAACTGCCGCTCCTGGTAGAAGGTGTCAGCCAGGAAGTACCGGGCCTCCACCGCCTTGGCGCCGTTGGGGTGGTCACTAAGATACCGGTTGAATTTCTGCCGGGCCGCCTTATAGGATTTTTTCCGGAACAGCTCCATGCCCTCTTTAAAAACCTTGGTTTCTTCAGGGCTGGCAGTGGCAGCTTGACCCTGGGCCGCTTTGGGGGGCAAGGGAGCCGTTGCCAGGGCAGGGGGCTTTGCTGTCGGGGTTTGGGGTGCCACTGGGGCGACCGGCGGGGCCGCGGACGGCGTTGGGACAGGAGCCGCGCTCGGGCTTTCCTGGGCCTCGGCCGGTTCTTCCTTAGCCGGCGGTTCTTTATCTACTTTAGCCACTAATTCCGGCTGCTTCTCCGGCTTCCGAACCTGGGCCTCCTGAAGCTGACGCAGGTGATAGCGGTTTTCCTCTACCTGGCCTTCCAGCCTCTGCAGCCTGGCTTGTAAGCCATCAATCCTACTGCTTAAATCAGCCAACTTTTCGGCGCTCGGACTTAGCGGAGCAGGCTCCGCCATGGCAGTGGTTTTGGTTACCGCCTCAGGATCTAAGCCACTGTTGGTATTGGTACTCCGGCCTAATCGCCCCCCATACAGAAACGGATCACAGGCGCCCAGACTCAGGGCCAAAAACCCCAAAAGCAACCAATGCTTACACTTCTGTCTAGTCTTTGGCATAAAATTCCCTCAATGTTGATCCGGTGTGTGGTATTTTAAAAAACAATGGTTGGTAATTGTTTAGGGCTGCGGTCCGGGCTAACCTTTCACCCGGTGGGACCAAGAGCCATATTGAGGTAAATTATTCTTCCGGACCGCCAATCACCAGATGAACCCGACGGTTTCTGGCCCAAGCGTCTTCATCATGGCCAGGGTCAACTGGTTGTTCCTCGCCGTAACTGACGGTTGCCAGGCGATTAGGGGCAATGCCCAGGTTAATCAAATAGCTCTTGGCACTATATGCCCGTCTTTCTCCCAAACCCAGATTATAATCGCTATCGCCCCGTTCGTCGCAATGGCCTTCAATGGTCACCACCACTTCCGGGTGTTGGCGCAGAAAAGCCGCTTTTTTCTTTAACAGCTCCTGGGACTCAAGAGTCAGGGTATATTGATCATACTCAAAATACAAGTCTTCGCTTTCAAATGCAATGCCTTCGGGACCATAAGCTCGGGCCCGGGCGGTTACCTGGTTGCGACTCCGCCCCCGGCAAGCAGCTTCGGCGTCCAACTCCTCTTCCTGGATGACAGCCCTCTCTTGATCTTCGACCACCGGTGGGGGTGGAGCTACCGTCTTTCGGGCACAACCGCTGGCTAATGCTAAAGCCACTATTAGAATAACGCGGATCCACCCAAAAATATATCTGTGCTTGGTCATAGTCCCTCTCTAAATTTTAATAATCGAGGTTAATTTATTGCCCTGAACCAGGTCTTAAACATATTTGTAACCGAGAACCGAAAACCGGAAGCTACTTAGGCGACCAGGCCGGTTGGGTCTGTTGCCTCGGCAGGTGCGTCAGCCGGGTCATAGTCCCCCGGGCGACGTTGATCAGATAAATGGCCGTTTGTCCGCCACGGTTCGAACTACAGGCAATAAACTGCCCGTTTGGCGACCAACTGGGGTTTTCGTTACTCCCTTCATGGGTCAATTGTTTCGCCACCCCGCCCTGGGCCGGGATGGTAAAAATCTGGAATTGCCCCCCCTGGCGGCTGGCATAGGCAATTTGATCGCCCTTCGGCGACCAGGCCGGGGACACATTGTAAGCCCCGGAAAAAGTCAAACGCCGGGGCTGGCCGCCCTGGGTGGACATGATATAGATCTGCGGATTGCCCCCCCGATTGGAGACAAAGGCGATCTGACGGCTGTCGGGCGCAAAGCTGGGGGACAGGTCAATGCTTGGGCTTTTAGTCAACCTTGCCTTAATCACTCCCCGAGAATTGAGCAGGTAGATATCCTGGTTGCCATCCTTATTCAGGGTGGCCGCCACCAGACCGCCTGGCCCCCACGCTGGGGTGATGTTCAAGGTGCCGTTGGCCTGCAGCCGGCGCACTGCCTTGGTAGCGACCCGGACCGCGTAAAGGGCCGGGAAACCACGCCGAAAAGAACAGAAGATGATCTCCTGGCCATCCGGTGCCCAAGCCGGGGACAGGCTGATGGTCCGCAGCCGGGTCAGGCGCTCAGACTTAAGGTTATCCAAATTAATGACATACAGCTCCTTGACGTTTTTGTTTTCATTAATAAAGGCAATCTGGCCCCGCGGTACCCCTCCCCGTTGCCCGGTAAGGTAAAAAATTACCTCTTCGATAAACTGGGTGGCCATCCGCCGTGCAGTATTGGTCGGCCCCCGATAGCGTTTACCCAGCAGCATCTGGCCGGAGCCGGGATCAAAGAGGCGCAATTCCAACCGGAGCTGCTGGCCCTCGGTTTGAAAGCCGCTGACGATGACCAGGTGGCAGCCAAGCTGCGTAAAATAATGCAGCCGGGCCGGGTCGGGCGTCAGTCCCTTAAGGGCCTGAGAATCATAACTGCCCTGCTCCAGGACGGTGAACAGCCCGGAGTTCTTCAGACAGAAATCAGCCTGGGAGACAATTTCCGTGCCCAATTGCGCCGCCCCACCAACCTCCCGCAGGGGCTGGGGCTGAGGGACCGCGATAGTATATTTTTTAGTTAAGGGGGCCTGAATTTCAATGTATTCCCGGGCCGCCGCCGTCCAGACGCCGATTATCAGCAATAGCAGAACCAGCCCACTCAGGCCAATGGTTAAGGAAAGTCGGTAGTTGCTTCTACGCTTCAAGAGCTGGCTTTCCATTCTGGGGTAAAGGTGACGCCGATTTCCAATTGTTCCACCCCAAAGGGCAGAGCCGGTAAGGGATTGCTGCGACTAATGGCCGTCATCGCCGACTGATCATAGAGGCGGTCCCCGGATTCTTGTTCAAACCAGGAAGCCGCAACCGTCCCATTCGCCATCACCCGCACCACAATTACGGTCTTGAGGGCTTTGAGATTACTGCGTTGCAAACTATGGGGTTGCCAGTGCGATCGGATCAGGTCGGCTACCCGCTGCGTATAGGCTTGGGCCACTGCGGTGGAACCGGCCTGCCCACCTGCCGCGGTTGGACCTGAACCTGCCCCGCGGCCGGGTTTCGTCCCCTGAAGTGCCCATCGGGCCCTGACTTTTCCGGCTTCTAGTTTAGCTGCCACCTGGGACACTGCATCCCGATAGGCCTGGTCCCGGGCTTTAGCGGCCAGACCTTTTTCAACCCCTTGCACGGCTTCTTGGATGCTCTGGTTCCGTTTGACCTGAGCCGGAGCTGTGGGTTCGGCCTGGCCCTGGGTTTTATCCCCAGTCTTGGCGGCGGCTGCAGATGGGGGAGCCGGCGGCCGACTCTCCGATTTAGCGGCATTCCCGGTTCCAGCCGCCTCGGGGCCAGGCTTGGCGGCCGAAGGCGATGGCTGCCGCACCTGGCTTGGGGAAGGACCAGCACTCTTGGTTTTAGCCTTCGTATCTGAAACTGTTTTGTCTGGAACTGTTTTTTGGGGCGCTTCGGATTTGATCTTGGCAACTTCCGGAAATGACAGGGGTTTGGGTTTAACTGCCTCGGCTGCAGGGGATGGCCCGGGCGGTTGTACTGGCACGCTTTTGGACTTAGCACTAGCCGTTGGTTTCTGATTTTCAGCATGCGAGGGCTTCACTTCGGGCCGGATCTGGGCCACCGGAGCCGTCTTTTTGGCCTCGGACTTTTGGACCGCGGGCGGGCTGGGGGCCGGAGTAGGTTTTACTGCCGGCGTTTTTTTGGCTTCCGCTAAAGGTACCTGAGGCGCGGGTCGATCCGGTTTGGTTAAAGTGGGCCGAGGGCTTTCCACTGCCGATTTTGGGGCTGACTTCGCCGGGAGTTCAGGGGCTGACGGGGCAAGCTTTTTTATAGACTTGGTTTCCGGTGCTGGCCCCTGCTCCTGAGGTACTGGTTTCGGGGCTTTAATTGCACTGGGACCGAGGGGCAATGCCGGGACTGTTTCTGCCTCGGGGTTGGGTGGGCCCGGCAGAGGCAGATTCACCAGATCTACGGTATATGTGGGAGTTACTTCCGGCCAGTGTCTGGCAAACGGCTTTAGGTATAGCACCACCGCAAACAGGGCCAGATGACAGACCAGGGACACTAACAGCATCACTCCCAAACGTTCTTTGGGGGTCTGGGGTTCGATGGCCCCTCTTTTCCACTTAATGTCCATCATTCCGACTTTTCTACCGGTGATTCGGTTACCATGCCCAGTTTTTCCACTCCCGCGGCTTTAAGGCGGCCCATCACCTGAACTACCAGGCCGTATGGCACGGTGCGATCCGCCTTCAGGTAAACTGGCCCCGGGCCATGAAGCTTTTCCTCCTGGGCAATGGCGGCACCCAGGGTAGCGAGTTCTCCCCGCTGTTCATTGATATAGATTTCCCCGCCGGGGGTGATAGAAACGATTACCGGCGGCTTTTTGGCCTCCAGCGGTCCGGCCGTAGTCTGGGGCAGATTGACATCCACCCCTTGGGTCATCATCGGTGCGGTGACCATAAAAATAATCAATAATACCAACATCACGTCCACCAAAGGGGTGACATTGATATCGGCCATGGGCTCTTTATTGTTATTAAAGCTCGCTGCGGCCATGACCCTGTGCTTCCCGGGGCTGGACCCGACGCAGTAGATCCCGCTCAATAATATTGAGTAAATCAGCGGCAAAGTTGCCCATTTCGGCTTCCAAGACCCTGACTTTGCTAAGGAAATAGTTATAGGCAATTACCGCCGGGATGGCTGCCGCCAACCCCGCCGCGGTGGCAATCAGGGCTTCGGCAATCCCCGGGGCAACCATGCTCAGGGTGGCGCTGCCTTTAAGGCTGATGCCCCGGAAGGCGTTCATAATTCCCCAGACAGTGCCGAACAGCCCGATAAAGGGGGCGGTGTTGCCAGTAGTAGCCAAAAAGGTCAGGGCCCGCGACAGCCGGGTGGTCTCGGCACTTATCGCCCGTCGCAAGGCTCGGCTGACATTGTCTAAGCCGGCCCGCAGGGAGACCGAGGCCTGAGTCTCGTGGCCCGGATTATCCAAGGTAGTCTTGGTCTGCCGTAATTTGCCCAGTTCAATATAACCCAAACGATAGATTTCGGCCACCGGCGAAGCCCGCAAATGCCGGGTATCATGGTAAGCCGTGGACAGATTTTTGGCGCTCCAGAAAATCTCTAGAAACTCCATGGTCTGCTTTTTGGCCCGGGTCAACAGGACCAGTTTGGCAAAAATAATGGCCCAGCAGACTATGGAAAAAAACAGCAGGACCAACATAACCCCCTTGACCATGGGGCCAGCTGCCTGAACAATGGGCAGAATATCCAAATCCGAGGTACTGGCGGCAGCCACCGCGCTCGTTAGGGT
The DNA here is from genome assembly GCA_019309545.1 of Deltaproteobacteria bacterium. Taxonomy (NCBI): domain Bacteria; kingdom Pseudomonadati; phylum Myxococcota; class Myxococcia; species Deltaproteobacteria bacterium. The sequence goes on along the minus strand of JAFDGA010000014.1, from coordinate 10,137 downwards.
AGAGCTGATCAAAGGGAAAAATATAGAGATATCCATATATTTTATCGCCTAATTTTATGTCTCTGTCCAGGTTTTGTCAAGCCGGATTTGCGGGCCGCTTGGGTTTGGGGCCGCCTTCCAGAATTTAATCATAATCGTCATCTCAAGGGAATCAAAATTCCATTATCTACTCCAGACTCATAAAAAGCTTGACAGGACAATCCGGACATGGAGAAAATTCCAGGCATAAACTTGAGGAGGTGAAGATGGTTCGCATTATGGGGCATCGGGGCGCACCGGCCTATGAACCGGAAAATACCTTACGGTCAATCCGCAGGGCCCTGGAAATGGGTGTGGAAGCGGTGGAGATTGATGTTCAACTGAGCCGGGATGGCCGTCTGGCGGTGATCCACGACGAGACCGTGGATCGCACTACCAATGGCCGCGGCCGGGTCAAGGATTTAACCTGGGACGAACTGCAGCGCCTGGATGCCGGGCAGGGAGAGCGCATTCCAGCCCTTGAAGAAGTCGTTGACCTGGTGCGGAGCCGAGCCCATTTAGTGGTGGAGTTGAAGCAGCCGGACGCGGTGGCTCCGCTGGCGAAATTTTTCCAGGTGCATAATCTGTTCGACGACGCCCATGCCATCTCTTTCTGGCACCCTGCGGTCAAGGCTTTGCGAGAGCTTGAGCCAAAGATCAGAACCGGAGTCCTGTTGGTCGGCCATCCGGTTGATCCGGTGGCCATGGCCCGCGGCGCCGGGGCCGAGGCTCTAGTCCTCAATTATGCTTTTGTCAGCCAAGACCTGGTGCAGACCGCCAAGCGCGCCGGTCTTATGGTCTTTATCTGGAATATCGATACCATTGAATTATTAAAGCCCTTTTTAGACCTGGAACTTGACGGCATCGGCAGTAATCGCCCCGATGTCTTAATCGAGTATTTAAAAACCCATCGGGGTTGAGGTGATTTTTCGACTCCCGCAACTGGCAAATGGAGACTTCCGGCTTTCTTCCGGATAATAAAAACCGCCGATTCCAGTTATGGATTTGAGCCAAGTTTTGGGCGGCCTGAATATGGACCAGAGGGTAACTGGCGGTTGACATTTGGTCTCCGGCCAACTGGCCGCCGGTGAGGAGATCGCCATAAGCATCGACCAGACCCTGACCCAAGATGCTACCGGGACCCTGGCGTATCTGGAGTTTGAATCCTTGGGCGTGCCCCAGGTGCGTACCAAGGTTTCGGTGAGTTATGTTGATCATAACCTGCTCCAGACTGATTTTAAGAATGCCGATGACCACCGCTTCTTGCAATCCATCGCAGCTTGCTACGGGATCAACTTTTCGCCGCCCGGCAACGGCATCTGTCACCAGGTACATCTGGAGCAGTTTAGCGTCCCGGGCCAGACTCTGTTGGGCTCGGATAGCCATACCCCCACGGCCGGCGGGGCGGGGATGCTGGCCCTGGGGGCCGGGGGCCTGGATGTGGCCCTGGCCATGGCTGGCCAACCGTTCTATCTCATCATGCCCGAGATCGTGGGTATCCACCTGAGCGGCCATCTGCCTCCCTGGGTTTCCGCCAAGGACATCATTCTGGAATTGCTGCGCCGCCTGAGCGTTAAGGGCGGAGTAGGGAAAATCCTGGAATATTTTGGCCCTGGAGTGAAGAATCTGACCGTCAGTGACCGGGCCACGATTGCCAACATGGGAGCAGAATTGGGCGCTACCACCTCGGTGTTTCCGGCCGACAGTCAAACTAAGCGGTTTCTAGCTCTCCAGGACCGGGTCGAGAGTTTCCGTCCGCTCAAGGCCAGGGGCACCAAAGGCTTCGGCACCATCCTGGATCTGGACCTGGAAAGCCTCTCCGCCCGGATTGCCTGCCCCTCTTCCCCGGATAATGTCAAGGAAGTCCGGGAAGTCGAGGGTACCCCGGTGCACCAGGTGATCATTGGTTCCTGCAGCAACTCTTCCTATCGGGACCTGATGGTGGTGGCCCGGGCCTTGGAAGACCGACAGGTGCACCCCCGGGTGAGTCTGGAAATCAATCCAGGCTCCAGACAGGTGCTGGAAAATGTCGCGTTGGCGGGGGGTCTGGTTACTTTGCTCCAGGCCGGGGCCCGGATTCACCAACCCGGGTGTCTGGGCTGCATTGGCATGGGCCAGGCTCCGGCCACGGGGACAGTATCGATCCGCACTTTCCCGCGCAATTTCCCGGGCCGCAGCGGTACCAAGGATGACCAAGTCTATCTGGCCAGTCCAGAAACCGCAGTAGCTGCGGCAATTTATGGGGAGATCGTTGATCCTCGCCGCTTGGGGGATTATCCTCGGGTGGCGCGGCCCCGTCGCTATCTGGTCGACAATAGTCATATTCAGACCGCCAGTTCCGAAGCTCCGCCGGGCGAGATCGTCCGCGGGCCCAATATAAAGCCCTTCCCCGAACTAACCCCCTTGCCGGAAAGCTGGGAAGGCGAAATTCTTTTGAAAGTCGGGGATAATATTACCACCGACCACATCATGCCGGCCGGCAGCCAGATCTTACCGTTACGCAGTAATATCCCGGGGATCAGCGAATATGTCTTTGCCGCCGTGGATGCGGATTTTTCCCGGCGGGCCCGACAGAAAGGGGAGGGGGTGATCATCGGCGGGGAGAATTATGGCCAGGGTTCCAGCCGGGAACACGCCGCCCTGGCTCCCCGCTACCTGGGCGTGCGAGTCAAACTGGCCAAGAGTTTCGCCCGCATCCATCAGGCCAATCTGATTAATTTCGGCATTCTGCCCTTGATCTTCGAAAACCCCGAGGATTACGATCAGCTAACCGCTGGGGCTCGCATGCGACTCCCGGACGTCCGGCGTCGGTTGCTGGCTGGAGAGGAGCGCCTGCCGGTCGAGGTCAATGATGAGACTATCTGGGTGCGGGTCAAGCTTTCTGACCGTCACCGGCAGATTGTGGCGGCTGGGGGGTTGCTCAACCGGACCCGGGAAGAATATCAGAAAAGGCACGGCCACTAACTGCCAAGAAATAAAACCTTAGAACCCTATCCCAGCCTCAAGGGGCTGATTTGAGGAAAGCCAGGCTGTCTGCTTGGCGGGGCAATTTACGCTTACTGGCAGACCAGGGAAGCGATTGGTTTTACAGAAAAAATTCAGGGCGCAATAAATTGCGCCCCTAATCTTCAAGATTTCCGGCTGATTACTAACTGTTATGTACTCTTCAATTCTCAGTTCTGGGCCTAAATCTTAGGTGGCCAGCCCAGAGATTAACCGCTCCTACCTTAGGCACCCAGGAAATATGCCTCTTTCAGGGCCGGTGGCTTAAATTCGATTACCCGTAGCAACAACACCGGCACAGTGGCGTGGCTGACCACCTTTTCGGCCACGCTACCAATCACCCAGGCGACTTCGCCGCGGCCGTGGGTGGCCAGGGCGATCAGGTCCATATTGTTATCCTTGGCATAAGCAATGATCTGTTGGGCCGGCATGCCTTCAACATAGGCCCAGTTGACCTCCAGACCTTTGCCCTTCATATCATTGGCCATCTTTTCGAGGTACCTTTCCGAGACCCGCTTTTCTTGGGCGGCAGCATCCTTAAACACCTCGGGGCTGGGCATTCCTTCCACACCCAAAACTCCGGTACTGCCCACCGTCAATAAAGTGACCTGGGCTTGACAGGTTTTGGCCAACTCCTCCACTTGAGGCAAGATCTTTGCCGCCAATTCCGAACCGTCCAGTGGAACCAAGATCTTCTTAAACATGAAATCCTCCTGACTTTAATAGTTAGTGATTTCTGAAATTATCGGTTGCGCATTTTCAACTAACAAAAGCACCAGGTTGGATTCCCTGACGCTGACCTCGCCTGATGATGAAAGAGACTCTTTACCTCAACTCCGCTAGCCAACATCGGTATTTTTGGACTGATTTCCTTTCAATTCTATTTTTGTTAAATTAATAACTATTTATGCTTCTGTCAATGGCAAAATTGCCAAGATTTAAAACTAATCCTCGGCGAGGCCAGGGTCTGCGGGGGCGGTTTCGGGATATTCCAGGGCCTTATATAGCTGGCGCTGCAATAGACGGTTATAACTGGTAAAATCACGGTCCCCGCTGTCGACTTCAAGGTGCTGGTCCATCATTTTCAATTTGGCATCCAGATCGTCCAGATAATATACCAGCAGCGCTTCCCGGGTCTTGGGTAGCACCGGGGAGCCAAACTCATGGTAGCCGTGATGGGAGACGATAATATGCTCTAATTGCAGCAGCAGGTGGGGGTCTGGAAAGTCCTGGGCCGCGGCTTCCTCCCGCACCATTTCCAGGCCCAGGATAATATGCCCTAATAATTGCCCGGAAATAGAATATTCCGGCGCATGGGGGGTGGTGATTTCTTTAACTTTACCAATATCGTGCAGGATGATTCCGGCCAGCACCAGATTGCGGTTGAGGTGCGCATAAATCGCGGTGGCTTGCAAAGCCATGCGGGCCAGGAACCAGGTGTGTTCCAACAATCCCCCCAAATAGGCATGGTGATAGAGTCGGGCCGCCGGGCAGACCTTAAAAGTCTCGGCGTGCTTCTTGAGCAGACCCAGCACCAGTTCCTTCAGCGGAGATTCCAAATGCTCGGCGGCCAGATTCAACAACTCCTGCCACATCTGGTCCAGATCATAGGGGCTAGATAGAATCAGTAAGGTAGGATCAAAGTCTTTGACCTCCTTTTTGAGCTGGCGGAGGCGGTCTACGGTCATAATGGCTTGCACGGTTAGCTGCAGTTCATTATTGAAAGAATTGACTCGCCCCTTGACGGCCACATAATCCCCCTGGGTAAAAGGCTCGGCATACCTTTCCAATACATCCGACCAGACCTTGCCTTTCAAAAAGCCACTGCGGTCACCCAACAGGAGGGCCAGATAAGGCTCCCCGTTCCGGGTCAGGCGTGATTCGACCTGCCGCAGGATAAAAAATTGCTGGACCAGATCTCCCTCCCGGAGGTCTTTAATCAACTGGTGCGACATCGAATAGTCTCCCTTATATTACCTTACGCCGGGCCTAATTCTTGGGGCTATGGGGAAAAATTTCCTTGGCGGGGTCTAGTTGCCCCCCAGAGCTAGTTGATTTTAAGCCAAAAGCCTCGACTCAGCAAGGGGAATTATTTTTAATAATAAGGAATTAGCTTAGCTTGACAACTTTACCGGAGATAATTAGTTTTTAAACATTATGAACCGATATTTTTATTATAGGACTATGCCAGGCGGTTTTTATAACAACCCGTAAATAATCTTTCTCCATTAAAATAAGGGGTTGAATCATATCTGAGTGATCCTCAAGGGATGGGGCTGGTGGATCGACCCAGACCCCGGAGCAGAAGGCTGAGGAGAATAAGCGCAAAACAAAAAATAAAAGGGAAGCCTTAGGAAAAAATTTAAAAAAGCCCCAAGGACTTGCTAAATAAAATTCTCTATGTTAATATTTATAGATTGGTAATTTTTGCATTTACCTAAGGGCGGAAATGTTTACCGCATCAAGGGGAATCTCCTATGGAGAGTGATTATATCAACAAACTTATCAATTTGGGTAAAGAAAAAGGTGGTTATGTGACCTATGACCACCTTAATGAGATTTTACCGGCGGAAATGGTTGATCCCATTCAAATCAAGGAAGTATTTGATACTTTGCAGGAAGAAGAAATCGAGGTGGTTGATAGTTTAGAAGAAGTCGGCTACGGCGAAGTAGAACTGCCCGAAGAGGCTGCCGAGGCCGAGGAGCCTGCGGAATCCGAAGAGGTTCCCGAACAAGAGGGCATTGTTGCGGCTTATTTTCGGGAGATGCTGCGCTATTCGGTCTTGACTCCCGAGGAAGAGAAAAAATTAGGGAAAATCATCAAGAATGGCCAGGAGAGCATTCTGAAGATGGTTTATGCCAGCAAGTCTGACCTGGAGGAGATGCAATACCTGCGACAAAAGGTAGAGGAGTGGTTTCAGAATGGAGAGAAGACGGCCCAGGCCAAGGAGAAATTATTCCGTTTTATCCATCAGACCCTAAAACAGGTCCAACGCCGCCATCCGGAGGCGGGGGAAGTTAAGCAACTGGCCAAGGAGATTAAAGAAAAGGAAAAAGAGGTCACCAAAGCCAGGGATGAGATGATCAAGGCCAACCTGCGGCTGGTGGTGAGCATTGCCAAAAAATATTTACACCGGGGATTGAGCTTTTCAGATCTGATCCAGGAAGGGAATCTGGGGTTGATGAAGGCCGTCACCCGATATGATTATACCACTGGCTACCGCTTGAGCACCTTTGCCTCCTGGTGGATCCGGCAGACTATTACCCGGGCGATCTATGACAAGACCCGTACTATCCGGATTCCGGTCCACCTACAGGAAATCCGCAACCGCTGCTATCGAGCTTTCTATGATCTGCTTAAGGAGTTGGGACGAGAACCTTTGCTCAAGGAGATTTCCGAGCGTTCCGGGGTGCCGGAGGACAAAATTCTGGTAGTCACCAATCTCTCCGACGAACCTATTTCCTTGGAAACCCCGGTGGGCGATGAAGGGGATCGGCTGGGGGATTTCATCCGCAATGATCAGGCCATTTCTCCTCATGAAGCCATAGTCAGCTCCGAGCTGGGCGAAAAGACCGATGCCATTCTTGCTACTTTAACTCCCCGCGAAGAGAAGATCATGAAGATGCGGTTCGGCATCGGGGCCGAGGTGGAACATACCCTGGAGGAAATCGGTCGGGAGTTTAAGGTTTCTCGGGAACGTATTCGCCAGATTGAAAAAAAGGCTCTGAAACGGCTAAAGCATCCTACCCGCAAGTCAACGCTGGAGGACTTTCTGGAATAACCGCGGGAACAGAACTTAAACTGCCTGATTTATCCGCTTATTGGAGAAATGATCATGACAGTTAGGGACCCCCAGAAGCTGACGGAATTGCGGGAGCGTCTGCTGGAGCGCAAACGCAAATTATGGCAAGAGGTCAAGACCCAGATCAAGACTGGTTTAGGAGAAAGCTACCAGGATCTCCTGTCTACTGTCCGGGATAACGAAGATCAGGCCTTGGCCAACCTCCTGGAAGAGACCCAATTTTCCCTTATCGAACCCAAACGCCAGGAACTTATGGCCATCGAAGAAGCCTTAATTCGGATGGATAATGGCACCTATGGTTTCTGCGAAGACTGTGGCGCACCCATTGAACCCCGGCGGCTGGAAATCATGCCCCAGACTTCCTTGTGTCGGGAGTGTCAGTCGCAGCGGGAAAAGATTGCCAAGGCCGGGGGGCGCTGACCCTATCCCGAGTAGAAGGCAATGCGGCCCGAATCGATAAGCATCAAATATTTTTAGGAGTCGGCCGAAAATTAAAGGATATTAAGGCCGGGGTTTAACGGTACTGGCCTCCAGACCGGCGACTGGTAACCGCCGATGTTGCAGGGAGGGGAGGTGAGCCCGCACCCGCTGTAATCGTTCCCGCTCTAACCAGGCGTAAATCACCCCTTCCCCATCCGGGGCCTGGGCTAACATCAGACCCCAGGGATCGACCACCATGGAGCGACCATAGCTTTCCCGTTGGGGCCCATGCTGGCCAAACTGGGCCGGGGCCAGGATATATACCTGATTTTCAATGGCTCGGGCCCTAAGCAGGACCTCCCAGTGATCCTTGCCGGTGTGTAAGGTAAAGGCCGCAGGCAGGATGATAACCTCAGCCCCTTGGTCTACCAGGAAGCGGAATAGCTCCGGGAATCTTAAATCATAGCAAATGGCCAACCCGATGGTAAAAGCTTCTTCGGAGAGGGACGCGGTGACCACCTTCTGGCCGGACTGAACATAACGGGATTCCTGATAAGTCGTCCGGCCCGGCAGGGTAATATCAAAGAGATGGATTTTTCGATAATAGGCCAGCAGATTTCCCTGAGGACCGAGCAACACTGAAGTATTGTAAGGTTTAGGCCCTGGCGCCGCTATCTCTGGAAAGGTGCCCAGCAACAGATAAATCCCCAGTTCCGCCGCCAGTTGTCGGAATTCCTGCACTAAAGGGCCGTCCAGGGGTTGGGCCGTGGGCAGGTTTTCTTCCTCTCTTGGTCCTAAATAGGCAAAGTGCTCCGGCAGAGCCACCAGCCGGGCCCCTCGGCGGGCGGCTTCCTGGATCAGTTGGCGAGCCCGAAGCCGATTGTGCTCTATGTCGGTGGTGCTGTGCATCTGCACGAGGGCTACCCACATTTAACTACTCCCTTAGCTATCTGGGCTGCTGCCTGAGGATGGATTATACAATGAATAACCGTGGAAACGGAAGCTGAAAATGTGCATCTAACCGGTGCTGCCGGAGATCTGCGGATTATTTTGCCCGCAGCTGGCGGAGGGCAAGTTGGGATATAATAATCCTGCTAAAAAAATCTTGACAGATTTGCTAATCTTATTTAAATATATAAAGATACATTTTAGTGCCTGGATTATTGGGCACGATGGGGTTCCGGGCTGGCGTAGCTCAATGGTAGAGCAGCTGATTTGTAATCAGCAGGTTGCGGGTTCGAATCCCATCGCCAGCTCCATAGCAACTCCGAGAATTTGAACAAACCAGGTGGAGACGGTCTGGGGCGCCCAGGCCATATACAGTGGAGAGGTTCCCGAGCGGCCAAAGGGAACAGACTGTAAATCTGTCGGCGATGCCTTCGGAGGTTCGAATCCTCCCCTCTCCACCATAAAATTTTACAGCAGGGAGATTGGGGTTTCGAGACAGGGGGAAAACATCTTCAACGATGCCTGAAATCAATCTGGCCCCTTCCAATCCTTGGCATTAGGGCGGGAATAGCTCAATTGGCCAGAGCATCAGCCTTCCAAGCTGAGGGTTGCGGGTTCGAGTCCCGTTTCCCGCTCCAGGTAGGGCCCACGTAGCTCAGTAGGTAGAGCACTTCCTTGGTAAGGAAGAGGTTCACCGGTTCGATCCCGGTCGTGGGCTCCAGAGCGATATGGTGAGATAGTTAATCCCGGATGGCCAAGAAGAAGTTTGAGCGCAAGAAGCCGCATGTGAATGTGGGGACCATTGGACATATTGATCATGGCAAGACGACCTTGACCTCGGCGATCACCAAGCATTTGGCCCGCAAGGGGATGGCGGAGTATATTCCCTTTGACCAGATTGACAAGGCGCCGGAGGAGAAGGAGCGGGGGATTACCATTGCCACGGCGCATGTGGAGTATGAGACCGACAAGCGGCATTATGCGCATGTGGACTGTCCGGGGCATGCGGACTATATCAAGAACATGATCACCGGGGCGGCCCAGATGGACGGGGCCATTTTGGTGGTGGGGGCGGATGACGGCCCCATGCCGCAGACCCGGGAGCACATCTTGTTGGCCCGGCAGGTGGGTGTGCCCAGCATTGTGGTGTTTTTGAACAAGACCGACATGGTGGATGACCCGGAGCTGATTGAGCTGGTGGAGTTGGAGTTGCGGGAGTTGTTGTCCAAGTATGATTTTCCGGGGGATGAGATTCCGATCATCAAGGGTTCGGCCCTGAAGGCTTTGGAGAGCGATGATCCGGATTCGCCGGAGGCCCGCTGTGTTTTTGAGTTGATGGAGGCGGTGGACAGCTATATTCCGGAGCCGGTGCGGGACATTGACAAGCCCTTTTTGATGCCCATTGAGGATGTGTTTTCGATTTCCGGTCGGGGCACGGTGGTCACCGGTCGGGTGGAGCGGGGCATCATCCGGGTGGGGGAAGAGATTGAGATTGTCGGTTTTCGGCCCACCTTCAAGACGGTGTGCACTGGGGTGGAGATGTTCCGCAAGACCCTGGACCAGGGTCAGGCGGGGGACAATATTGGCGTGCTGCTCCGGGGCACCAAGAAGGATGAGGTGGAGCGGGGCCAGGTAGTGGCCAAGCCGGGGTCGATCACGCCGCACACCAAGTTCAAGTGCGAGGTCTATATTCTGACCAAGGAGGAAGGCGGGCGGCATACGCCGTTTTTCAATGGTTATCGGCCGCAGTTTTACTTTCGCACCACCGACGTCACCGGGGTGGTGACCCTGCCGGAAGGGGTGGAGATGGTGATGCCGGGGGACAATGTTTCCCTGGAGGTCAGCCTGATCACCCCCATTGCCCTGGAGAAGGAGCTGCGCTTTGCCATCCGGGAAGGGGGCCGCACCGTGGGCGCCGGCGTGGTCAGCCAGATTATTGAATAAC
>JAFDGA010000013.1 GCA_019309545.1 Deltaproteobacteria bacterium | reverse complement strand
TCAATATAGGTGCCGGTGCGGGTGTCAATCTTTACCAGGTCGCCTTCCTCAATAAATAGCGGGACCTGAATCTGGAAGCCGGTCTCCAGGGTAGCGGGTTTGGTGGCGCCGCTGGCGGTATCGCCGCGCACCCCGGGTTCGGTGTGGGAGACCTTCAGTTCAACAAAGGTGGGCAGTTCCACTCCGATGGGTTGCCCTTTGTAGAAGATCACCTGCAGATTAACGTTATCCTGCAAAAAATTACGGCTGTCGCCCATCTGCTCGGCGGTTAGGATCAACTGTTCAAACGTCTGGTTATCCATCAGGCAGTAGCTATCACCTTCCTGATAAAGATATTGCATGTCTTTTTCCTGGAGGTCGGGGCGCTCGACTTTTTCCCCGGAACGGAAAGTCTGGTCTATAACCCGGCCGGTTAGCAGGTTTTTAAGTTTGGTGCGGACAAAGGCTCCGCCTTTGCCGGGTTTGACATGCAAGAAATCAACGATCACAAAGGGTGTTTCGTTCACTTCGATTTTCAAACCCTTTTTAAAATCAGCAGTAGTATACATAGGCAGTAACCAACCTTGGATTTACAGGGATTATCGCAATCGCTGCCCTCCCGGGGTCGCATCTGGCTGACTGGTTCGGGCCGCAGTTCCGGTCTTAGCGGGTCTTGAACCCTTACAAGTAACGAAACTATAAAAAATGCGCTGCGGTGAGGGTTATAGTAAAATTGCCGGGCGAGATATTCAAGTTCCCCCCTAGCTCTTAAGGTTTCGTTTTTTTAGCCCTACCGGATTTCGCTGGGGGACTTTTGGCGATTGCCTGGGACGACTTTGGCGAAGCCGTAGTCCTGGGCCAGTTCCCCAGTTCAGGTTCCAGATAGTAAATCCGTTCGTCGGGTCTGAGGTAATGAAGTTCGCTTCTAATCATATCCTCGATCATTTCCCGATCGTGTTGCAGCCGATCAATGGTCTTCAGGAGACGGTCATTCTCGGCCCTAACTTCCTGGTTCATCCGGAGGAGGCGATCTCGTTCCTGGGAAAGTTTGTATAGCTGGTAAAGTCCCTTATTGCCGAACACCAATACCCCGGTCAGGCCAAAACCGACCAAGGACAATACAGTCCAGAAAAATATCACTCCTCCTCTTCCTTTAGCAGATAGGGAACCAGTGGCGGACGGAGTCTTCCCTCCTCCAGCCCCGCTGCCTAGGGCCGGTTTAGACCTTATTTTTAATAACTTGCGGAGGCCCCAGTTCATAATTGCTATATTGCCAGATAAGTATTAACGGGGTCAACAAAAAACAGGTTTTTGTTGAATTTTCGGCTAAGATCCACGTTACGTCTAATGGTGTAGGGCAGTTCTGTCCAGTAGACGATACTTAAAAAGTGTCAATAATAGTTAAGAAAATAGTCCCCATAACTGCCAATTATGTTATAATGTTTTAGCGAAAAAGCGAATAACCAAAACCCATTCCTGGGCAGGTCCGAAACCCAGAACCTTTTCGTATTGGTCACAGTTTGGCGCCATGCTCTGCGCTCAGTTGAGTAGTCGCTAGAGTCTCAGAGATTTGGTGTTTAGTCCCAATCAACACGGGAGATTTGTTAATCTTTGACCGGGGTTACATTGATTATACCTGGCTGCATACCCTCCATCAGAAAGGTGTTTGGTTTGTTACCCGACTGAAATCCAATGCCTGCTATGAAGTTGTTGAACCGCGAGATAATTCCGGTGCCGACACGGTGCTGGCCGACGAAATCATTCGATTGAACTCACCCGGCGGTGTCGCCAGTTATCCCGACACCCTGCGCCGGGTGCACTACCGAGACCCCGAAACCGGCAAGGAATATGTCTTCCTCACCAATCGCTTTGACTTGGCTGCCCTGGCCATCGCTGATCTTTATCGGCAACTTTGGCAGATCGAGCTCTTTTTCAAATGGATCAAACAAAATCTGAAAATCAAAACTTTTTATGGCACTTCCCGAAATGCCGTCTTAATCCAAATCTGGACCGTTTTAATAGCCTATTTGCTGCTTATCTGGTTAAAAATCAAAAGCACTATGGATCTCGGCATCCTGGAGTGGACCCGACTTATTCAAACCATGTTAATGGAGCGGCGTAACCTTTGGGAGAGCATCTGTCCTAAAAAACGCCCTCCGTCATCTGCCAATAACCAAATACCTTTACTCAATTTCTGTGCCGGACACTAATGACACGCCATCGGGTAGCCCTTTTTACCCGCAGGACAAAGGTAGTCTCCCGATCTGAAAAAATGATCGACTTGACCATGCGGTTATGGGCTTATTTCCAACATGAACAAAATTTTGCTGAGTACCAAAAAATATTTCTATGCAAGAGCTTTTAGGGTACATTGATCTCAATATGACCTGTTTTATGCCCACCTTTCTCAGGCCCACCTGAAAGAGGCAGTGGCAGCCCTGAACAACCTGAGCGTTGACACAAAACTGATACAAAACCCGATTTCGGCCTCCAAAGCCTCAAACCCCACCTCAGCTAACTCACCGATTTCCAACACAATTTAATGGTCGGGACGGGCGGATTTGAACCGCCGACCTCCTGCTCCCAAGGCAGGCGCGCTAACCCGGCTGCGCTACGTCCCGTATGATATTAGGTTGAGGCTTTATGTTTTAGCATAGGCTGAAGTCGAGCAGCAATGATCGACTTCATTTCCTTAAGGGCCTGGGCCCGATGGCTGATCTGGTTTTTCAGGTCCAGGTCGATTTCTGCCATGGTGCAGCCATATTGCGGCAGCCAGAAGACCGGATCATAACCAAAGCCTTGCTGCCCTTGCGGTTTTAGGGCAATCATCCCCTTACAGGTTCCCTGGGTGGATACCATCTGGCTATCGGGAAAGGCCAAAACCATTTCGCAGACAAATTGGGCCTGGCGCTGGTCCCAGGGGATATCGGCCAATTCCTCCAACAACTTGAGGTAGTTGTCCTGGTCGGTGGGCGGGTCCGGATAAGTGCGATCCGCGGCATAGCGCGCCGAGTGGACCCCTGGCCGTCCTCCCAGTGCCGCCACTTCCAGACCGGAGTCATCAGCCAGGGCCGGGAAGCCAGTGGCTCGGGCTACGGCCCGAGCTTTTTTCTGGGCATTGGCCGCGAAAGTCGGGCCATCCTCGATGATTTCTGGTAAATCCGGAAAATTCTGTAAGCTCATTAAATTAATGCCAAGCTTCTTTAGAAGTAGTTGCAATTCCCTGACCTTGCCAGGGTTATGAGTGGCAATCACCAGGGTAGGTGCATCCATGGGCGGATGGCGTCCTCCTGTGACTGGCATAATTTTTTCAGGCCGGTCTGGGCAATCTGCAGCATTTCCCCCAGCAGTTCTGGGGCAAAAGGCCCGCCTTCGCCGGTGGCCTGGATTTCCACCAACTGGCCCTGCTCCGTGACCACCAGATTGGCATCGACCGCGGCTCGAGAGTCCTCTTGATAATCCAAATCGACCAGTATTTGGCCATCCACCAAGCCGACGCTGACGGCCACCACCTGCCCGCGGATCGGCAAAGTATCAAGCAGTTCCTGGCGTTGCAGACCGGCCAGGGCCTGACACAAGGCCACAAAGGCCCCGGTTACCGCGGCGGTGCGGGTGCCGCCATCAGCCTGTAGGACATCGCAGTCCAGGATAATGGTCCGCTCCCCCAGTTCCAGAAGATCGGTGACGGCGCGCAGAGAACGTCCGATCAGGCGCTGAATTTCTTGGGTACGGCCGCTAACTCGCCCCCAAATACCCTCGCGCGGCCGTCGGGTGTTGGTAGCCCGAGGCAACATGCCATATTCGGCGGTGATCCACCCCTGCCCAGAGTTCTGCAAAAACGGGGGCACGCGGGCCTCGACCGTGGCCGTGCATAATACCCAGGTCCGTCCCAGGGAAATCAGGGCCGAGCCTTCGGCCTGGGGCAGATAATTGGGAATAATTTCAATGGGTCTCAGTTCGCCTGGTAACCGTCCTTCAGCCCGCGGCATGCTCCCTCCCTTACCCTCTCTTAGCCGATGTCAGGCTCCTTGCTGATGGAATCTATGGCGATCATGAAGCGCGTCTTTAGCTATCTAAATAAGTTACCGATAAAAAAATATATTCCAGTTAGGAAATCTGGCCATCAGGACTTGATTGAGTCCCGGACAGTGTCATTTACCACCTTGAAGAGCTCGTTAAAGCTGGCAGGTGAGACCCGCCCCACTTCGATGAACTTGACGATAATCTCTTTGGTTACCTTGAGGACGAGTTCCTCCTTAGCCGACAATGATTCCGCCTTGGTTTTGGGGGATTCCACAGCAGTGACTCCCTATAGCTCCTAAGTTATGTTATATTAATTTAATAATAACCCCGCCAGCCGAAGAAGGCCAAACCTGACTGGCGGGGAAGGTAAGAAGAACCGGTCACAGCCCTCCTTAATTTTTAATTTTAAAAAATGCCAAAAAATAAAGCAAGGACAATCCCGTGAGCCGGATCACCATTTTACCCTTGGAGGTAGCCAGCAAGATTGCCGCCGGCGAGGTCATCACCCGTCCCGCTTCGGTGGTTAAAGAGCTGATTGAAAACTCTCTGGACGCCGGGGCCATCAGCATCACCATAGAGGTAGAGGACGGCGGCCGCCGCCAGATTCGGGTGGTGGATGATGGCTGCGGTATGACCCCTGAGGACGCCCGGCTCAGTCTGGAGCGTCATGCCACCAGCAAATTGCAGCAAGAGTCTGATCTGTTGCAATTAGCCACACTGGGTTTTCGCGGTGAAGCCTTACCCAGTATGGCGGCGGTCTCCCGGCTGGAGCTGATCAGCCGGCCGCCCGACTTGGAGGTCGGTTGCCGCCTCCGGGTGGAGGGTGGGCAGTTAGTGGAAAGCTCTCCTTGGGCCACGGCAGCGGGCACCCAGATCACGGTGGCGGAGCTGTTTTACAATACCCCGGCGCGGCGCAAATTCCTGAAAAGTAAACAGGCTGAACAGGGGCAGATCCTGGAGCAGGTGCGCAGCTTCAGCCTGGGCTATCCCGAGGTTCATTTCTGTCTGCGGGCCCAAGGCAAGGCAGTGCTGGTAGCTCCGGCCCACAATGGTCTGGCCGAACGGGTGGCGGCGGTGCTGGGCACTGAGCTGGCGGAGCGCATGCTGCCGTTTAATCTGGAAGCCGAGCCGTATAAGGTATGGGGCCTGTTGCTGTCTCCAGATCAAGGTCTGGCCAGCAGTCGCTTCCAATTTGTGCTGGTAAACCGCCGCCTGGTCAGTGATCGGCTGCTCAGTGCGGCGCTCCGGGAGAGTTATCAGGGACTCTTACCCCGAGGCCGCTATCCCGCGGCAGTGATCAACCTGGAGCTCCCCGCGGACCAGGTGGATGTCAATGTCCATCCGGCCAAAGCCGAAATCCGGTTTAAGGATAGCGGTCGGGTCTATGCCCTGGTGCTGACCGCCCTACGGCAAGGGTTGGAGGCCCTCCACCGCCCCAGCCGCCACAGCTACAATGCTGGCTGGCAACCAGGGTCCCTGACCCAGATCCAGGAAAGCTGGGCCACCGGGCTGTTACCACCCCAGACTCCCGATTCGGCTCCCGGTTCGGGGCCAGAATATACCTGGCCAGGCCCCACTCCGGTCGAGTCATTTACGCCGCCTCCCCCTACCCCTGATACCTGGCGATTTGCCGATCTGCTTATCCTGGGTCAATTGCAGGCCAGCTATATTCTAGCCGAAGCCCCGGAAGGTTTGATCCTCATCGACCAGCATGCCGCCCATGAGCGCATCCTTTATGAGGCCCTGGCCATTGCTTGGCAGCAATCAGGCGCTTTGCAACCCTTGCTGTTTCCCCGGCCGGTGGAACTGGAAGCACGCCAGGCCGCTTGGCTGCAGGACCATTTGCCCATCATGCGCCAAGCCGGTCTCGACCTGGAGCCCTTTGGCGGCAACACCTTTTTAATTATAAAGGTCCCGGCCTGTCTGTTAGACCAGGACCTGGAAGCCTTGGTGCTGGAGACGGTAAACGCTCTGGCACCCATGAAGGATGTGGAAGACAGCAGCCAGGTCCGAGAGCGTCTGCGGCTGACCATGTCCTGCCGGGGGGCGATCAAAGCGGGACAAAAACTGACGATAGAGGAGATGCAGCAATTGCTGGCGCAGTTGGACGGGCTTCGGGTTTCCTCCCATTGTCCGCATGGGCGCCCTCTCTGGCGGCTGTTAAGCATAGAGGAAATCCGCCAGGGCTTTCGCCGCCCCCGGCACTAGGATCATAAGAGAGGATCGGCTATCATCAGTTAAATTTAGATGAACCGCCTTAAGACCTATGAAGCTTTCACCTGTAGCAGTTATCCTGGGGGCTACCGGAGCCGGTAAAACCGGGTTGGCGATCCGCTTGGCGCAGGAACTGGGGGCTGAAATTATCAGTGCCGACTCTCTCCAGGTGTACCGGGAAATGGATATCGGCACGGCCAAACCCACCCCGGAGCAGCGGGCTGCAGTTCCCCATCATTTGATCGATGTGGTCTTTCCGGATGAGGAATTTGATGCAGCCCAGTATTGCCGCCGGGGTCGCCAGGTCATTGCCGACCTGCACGCCCGGCGGATTCCGCCTTTGGTCGTGGGGGGCACCGGACTGTATATCAAGGCTTTATTACAGGGGCTGTTTGATGACCAGGTTCAGGACCGGGTGATCCGCGATCGGTTGCGCCAGGAACTGGCCACCCTTGGCTTGCCCGAGCTTTATGCCCGCCTGCACCGCCTGGACCCGAAAGTCGCAATCCGGCTCCACCCCAATGATGCCTTTCGCATCTTGCGGGCCTTGGAGGTTATAGAGGCCAATGGCCAACCCTTGTCTCGCCTGCAACAGGCCCACCGCTTTCAGGATCGCCCCTATCGGGTGCTGAAATTGGGGCTGGCTTTGGATCGGGACCAGCTTTATGATCGCATCAATGCTCGGGTGGAGGAGATGCTGGCGCAGGGATTCTTAACCGAGGTTGAGGCTCTCCTGAGCCGCTATGACCGTGGGCTAAAACCGTTCCAGGCCCTGGGCTACCGTCATCTGATCTCTTATCTGCAGGACGGCGGGGACTGGGAGGCGACCATTGACCGACTGAAGCGGGATACGCGGCGTTATGCCAAGCGCCAAATGACCTGGTTCCGGGCCGACCCGGAGATCTACTGGTTGGCACCCGACCACTGGCTTGAGATCCGGGAGCGGTTGCGAGAATTTTTTAATCAGTTACTTAGCGTCCGGGATAAACAACTTCGGTAATTGGCTTTTCTCCATAAATCTGATAAATTAGACGAAAAAAACCGAAAGTGTTAGGCCATTGACCTCCCAGCCGCCTAAATTCAGCCCGACTCTGACCATCCCCAATCTACTCACCATGGTCCGGATTTTCTTGACCCCGCTGATCATTATTTTTTTGATTCAGGGCACCTATGGCCGGGCTTTGATCATATTTGTGCTGGCCGGGATCACTGACGTGGTGGATGGATTAATTGCTCGGGCCTGGCAGTTGAAATCACCTCTAGGAGCTTACCTGGACCCGGTGGCGGACAAGTTGTTGATCTCCTCCAGTTTTGTCACCCTGAGTGTTTTTCATAAAATTCCGCCCTGGCTGGCGGTGTTGGTGATCAGCCGGGATGTGGTGATCCTGGGCGGGGTCGCGGTCCTGAAGTTGTTTGAGGTCAGGGTGCCGATCCAACCCTCGCGGGCCAGCAAGTTGGCCACCACTCTGCAGGTTTTGGTTGTCTTCCTGGTTCTCCTGCAAGAGTTCTGGGTCTTCCCGGAGGCGGTACTCACCGCCTGTTTCTGGCTCACCGCCATCCTGACCATTGCTTCCGGCCTGCATTATCTGGCTCGAGGGCTGCGTTACCTTAGTGCTACAAACCAGACGGGTTCGTAATCGGAACCGATAATTTAAGGACTCTGGTGGCAGAAGTTATTGAGTTAGAGCGATTCCGCCAGAAGGTGGCGGCCGATCACGGGTTTCGCACCTGGCTGCAGCGGTTTCGGGAACAATTCGGTCCCGACACCCGGTTTAAAGACCTGTCCGACCCGACGCTGCTTTTCCTGGCCACCCCAGGAGAGGAGAACCTGTTTGTGCTGATCGATCTGGTAATGGGAGTCCAGGGACTGGGGGACTCCACTCGCTTCCGCCTGGATGATCTGGAGACTTCCGCCAAGCAGAATATCCTCGACCTTTCCTTGGGCCTTTTGGATCGGGCCCGATTTGAGGTCATGCGCCGCTTGGGTTGGGTTACAGCGATGCCGAACGAGGAACTTTCCCTCATCCAGTTAGTCGAGGAGGCCCGGCAGCCAGGAGGGGATAGCACGCTGCCACCTCCCCCGTTATCGCCCCAGCACCCCCAATTTGCAGTGTACCAATCCCTGCCGGCGCGAGACCAAGGCATCTTTTTGCGCCGCCTGATCCCGGCCGCGGTGATTGAGTTCCGCCGTCGGCTGGAGGGGCCTTAACCGAGCGGTTCTGCTGATTAATACTCTAGACTATTTTAATCAGGGCTAATAGCGCCAGCCCCCAAGGGATATGGTCTGCCGCTGGTAAAGAGGATAATCAGAGCCGATAAGTTAAGAATGGCCAACAGCAACAGGGTCGGGCGCAGGCCCCACAAGGGCAGCGCCACCAGGCTCATCCCCAAGGTTCCCAGGGTGGCTCCCAGTAAATCCACGGCATAGAGTAGACCGGCGCTGACCGCCAGTTGAGTCCCGGCCTGCTGCAAGATTTCCGCCTGCCCGGCAAAGATGCCGCCGGCCAAAAAGCCGACGCTTCCCAGGAGCACAGCAAAACCGGCCTGAGCATAACCTTCCCAGTTCAACAAAGGCAGGTTGAGCAGATTGGGTAAAATCAGGCCAAGCAGTCCCGCCAGCAGGACCAGTCCCCCCTGAAAGCCCAGCGATAATCGCCAGGCGGCGGCTTGACTATCCATCAGCCACGGGGTGAGGCCGGAACCCAGGCCCATACCGAACATGAAGGCGGCCATCAAAAGCCCTAACTGGCCGTAAAGGAAGCCTAATTGAATCTGGAAAAGGATGATTAACGTAATTTCCAGGGCCATGGCGCTGAGGCCCATGATCAGCACATTATACAGATAAGGGCCGGGGCAATAGTTGGACGGGCCGCTGATCCGTTTCCCTGGCGGTCGCCACCGCCACCATAACAGCAGGGTCATTAAAACCACCGCGGCCGGAAAAGACCAGAAAGGCAATGGCCGCAGCCTGACAAGCAGATCTTTGATCGCCGAGATTTCCTGAGCCCAACTGAGGGTCAGATCATAATAATAACATTGCGGGGACAGGTCGGTATTGAGACCAGAGCCGGTTTGGGCCAGAATCTGCTGGAGATAGGCCTGCCGGGCTGGGGAAAGATTTTCATACAGATAGTATTCTCTAACGTAGTAGAGTCTCAGTTGGCGGGCCTGGAGGCGAGACACCAAAAGGGCCGGATCGGTTACCAGTTGCCCGGGCTGAAGACCGGCAAAGAAGCGCACCCTCAGCCCCGGAAAGACCTGAACTTCCGGGAACACGTGCTGCAAGGTATGGAAAGCCAGGCCCAGGTACTGGGCCCGTAAGGGGGTCAGGCTGACCTCACCGCCGCTGAGGCCGAAGCTGAACAGCCCGCCGGGCCGCAGCCGCGCTTTAACTTCTTCGAAAAATTCCTGCGAGTAGAAGCGGTTGAGCAGGGCATTTTTGGGTTCCGGCAGGCAGAGCAGGATAACATCATAAGTAGAATCAGTATCTTTGATATAGCGCCGACCGTCCTGATAAATCAGCCGCACTAGCGGCGCTTCCAAGGTTTTGGTGACGGCCGGCGGTAGCACCCTCTGGGCCAGGCGAATCAGTTGGGGGTCTAATTCGACGTAATCCAGGCTGATCAGGCCGGGGGTTTTAAGAATCTGCGCCACAGCTCCGGCCACCCCGCCGCCGATCAACAGCACCCGCCGGGGTTGGGGGTGCTGCAAGAGGGCATATTGCACGCTGGCTTCGGCATTCAAGGGATCCGGGTGGCTGAAATACCACAGGTTGTTTTCAAAAAAATTGATCTGTTGGGCTGTCTGGGTGGCGGTAAGCAGGCCATACCGGCTTTCCTGGACCGCTACTAGGTTCTGTCCGGGCCATTGCCAGCCGCGACTTACATCTTCCAGGCGTGAGGCCTGACTTAACAATCCCCCCAGGATCACCAGGCTCAATCCGGTAATTATTACACTCCGTTTTTTGCGGCGGGCTGGGGGCGCCAAGATGGCCAGCAGATTCAGTATCAGTCCCAGCCACAGAGCCAGTTTGAGGCTGGGTATGCGGCCGATCAGAAACAGCTGCAGGAAGCCCACCCCCAAGGCGGCGCCCAAGGTATCGAGGAAGTACACCCGCCCTAACATCCCCCAGGTCGGGGAACCCTTCAGACTCTGACAGGCCAGCGGGAAAAAGAGTCCGGAGAGAAGACAGAAAGGGGCCAACAGGAGCAGAAACAACAGGCCAGCCTGGAAGGGCGACAACACCTGACCCAGGGGCAAATGGAGCAGCCCGGGAAGGCATCGGGTCAGGAAAACCGTGGCCGGCAACAGCCCTCCCAAGACCCCTAACCATCTGGCCAGGGTCGCCGGTGCGATAAGCCGAGAGGCCAGCCGACGTCCGCCCCACAGACTGCCTAAACCGGTCCAGATCAGCCAGGCCCATAGACCCAGACCTAGTTGCAGTTCATTGCCCTGGGCTAATACCAGAAGTTCCCGTAAAAGCAGGACCTGAGCCGCCAGGGTGGCAGCGCCGTAGAACAGAACCAGGATAGGGCTGATTTTGCCCCCGAGCTGGGACCGGGCCGGGGCTGATGTGGAACCCACAGGCTAACTCGGGATCGGCAGGCGGTTATTCAATATGATAGCGTTTAAGCTTTTCACGTAAGGTCTTGCGGTCAATTCCCAGGGCTTCGGCGGTCTCTCTTTTGTGACCGTCGAAGCGATGCAACATTTCAATGATATGCTCCCGTTCTAAGTCCTTAAGACTGGTAGCTTTCTTCCGGGAAGTGGCTGAGAGTACGGCTCCGGAAAAGGCCAGATCGGCAGGCTCTAAATAAAACCCGGTGCTCAACACCACCAGTCGTTCGATAATATTTTCTAATTCCCGGACATTTCCCGGCCAGTCGTGTTGCATCAGCAGGTCCATGGCTTCATCGGAAATGCCTCGTACCTGTTTTTTGAGACGCCGATTATATTTGTCCAAAAAATTCTGAACCAACAAGGGGATATCTTCTTTGCGATCTCGCAACGGCGGCAGATGAATGGAAACCACGTTGAGCCGGTAAAACAGGTCCTCCCGAAAGGTACCCTCTTTAATCGCCTGGTTTAAGTCCTGATTGGTAGCGGCGACAATGCGCACATCAACATTGATCACCCGGTGGCTGCCGACCTTGGATATCTTCCGTTCCTCCACGGCACGCAGCAGTTTGGCCTGCACCTCCAGACTGATATTACTGATTTCGTCAAAGAACAGGGTGCCGTTTTGGGCCAGTTCGAATTTGCCGATCTTATTGGCGTCGGCCCCGGTGAAAGAGCCTTTCACGTGCCCGAAAAGTTCGCTTTCGAATAAGGTTTCGACCAAAGTGCCGCAGTCCACGGTGACAAAGGGACGGCGGTGCCGCGGGCTTAACCGATGAATCTTGTTGGCAATCATGCCCTTGCCAGTTCCTGATTCCCCGGTAATTAACACGGTGCTGTCACTGGAGGCGACCCGTCCGACCATATCCATGATCCGGGCCATAGACTCACTTTGGAAAACAATGGTGCAGCGTTCATCCTTGCGATTCAATTCGCTACGGAGGTAGAGATTTTCCAGATCGATCCGACGTTTGTCCAGGGCCCGCTTTACAGACAGGCGCAGGTCATCGGGAGCAAAGGGCTTGGGAAGGAAATCAAAGGCCCCGGACTTCATCGACTCTACTGCGGATTGGATAGTCCCATAACCAGTAATAATGGTGACTAAGGCCTCGGGATCCAGGGCTTTAATTTTTTTAAGAACTTCCAGGCCATTCAGGTCAGGCATGACCAGATCCAGCAAAATCAGGTCATAAGTGTACCTTTCCAGATGAGCCAATCCCTGACGGCCATTGGGAGCCAGATCGACTTCGTGGCCGAGCCGGGAGAGGATCTGGAAACAGGCATCCCGCATGGCCTTTTCATCATCAATGACCAGGATTTTTACTTTGCTATTAGTCACCAGTGGAAACCGATTCACTAAGTTTCAAGCGACTGTAATTCCAATAATTTTTTAGGTAGCTTAACAAAATCCCCTAGCAACTGTCAAGTCCTATCAAGAAGCTTAGTCAACTTCCCGGTGGTTCGGATTCACCGGAGATTATAATTACCCCCCCGGCTGATAATTTTACCGTCCTCACTATTGACAGGAGCGCGGGCTCCAGGCTATCTTCAAACGTGGCCAGATTTGTCGGGCCGGATTGTATCAGAAAGACATATTGCTCATCAGAAAATGAACATTCTATTGACCAACGATGATGGTATCCATGCCCCGGGTCTGATGGCCCTGTTTCAGTCCTTACAGGCGAAATATGATCTCCGGGTGGTGGCCCCGGAGAGCGAACAGAGCGCGGTGGGCCACGCCATCAGTCTAAGCACCCCATTGCGGATTAAGAAAATTAATAAAAACGGGGCCTTTTTCGGATGGGCGATTAATGGCACCCCGGCTGATTGCGTCAAGATCGCAGTAGCCGAGTTGTTGTCTCCGCTCCCGGACCTGGTGATCTCCGGGATCAACCTGGGACCTAATGTGGGTATTAATGTCTTATATTCGGGAACAGTGTCGGCGGCTAGCGAAGCAGCTATTTTAGGGCTGCGGGCCCTGGCCATTTCGCTTGACACTTATAAGGAGCCGGATTTTTCCGGAGCGGCTCGCTTTGCCGGCCGGTTGGCCCGACAACTGCCGAGCTTGCCCTTACCCCCGGGGGTCTCACTCAATGTCAATGTCCCCGCCATCCCGCCGGGTCTGATCAAAGGGGTGATGTTGACCCGCCAGGATACCAGCTGTCTGGCCGAACGCTTTGAACGCCGGGTTGATCCTCGGGAAAACATCTATTACTGGCTGGCTGGCATCAATCAACGCCGCGATCCGGAACCGGGCACTGACTGTTGGGCACTTCAGAATGGCTACATCTCCATTACTCCTATTCATCCCGATCTCACCCATTATGCCAGCCTGGCCGAACTCCAGAAGCTCAAGTGGCAGTATTCGTAGTCAACTTGAGGTTATTTAAAAATTGCTCTGAAGAAGATTAGGGCGCGGCCGCCAACTCTACGGCTGGGCGGCCAAAGTGAGTGCGGATATATTCCCGTTCCTCTTCGATGGTACTGACTTCCTGATTCAGCCGGGCATCCAGCAGACTTTGCAGCATAATCTTGAATTGCGGCCCTGGAGTATAGCCCATGGCCCGTAAATCACGACCCTTAAGCAGGGGCTGGACATTTTTGAGCTGGGTGAAATACAGGGAAATGGCCCGTTTGCTGGCCTCCTGGCGGGTCTTGGCCATCATGTAGATGAGGAACTCGGTCGGGAGCATGTGGAGCAAATGGTAAATCTCCCGGCGTCCCAGGTCCGGCTGCCGATAGAGCCGCACTAGGGCCTCGTCGGCGGCTTCTTTGGCCCACAACATAGTCTCGGCCATCTTGGGCTTCATGTTCAACCGATGCGTCAGTTCCCGGAGCTGCTCGCCCTTGAGGGGTTCGATCAGACCGAGGAAATAAACCAGCCAACGCTCGTAGGGATCATCCAAGAATAACAAATCATACCAGGAAAGCACCGCCCGCACCTGGTCCAGCATCCATTTGGTGGCCTGGTCGCAGCGCAGGCTGGGATGGATGAATTGGAGCAGGTTAAAACTGGCCATCCGGGCAATGGCCGGAATGGGATTCTCTTCTTGCAATATTAGTTTCAGCTCCCCAAACAGTCGGGAGCCTGAGAGCCGTTCAAAAAAATTGATCTTGACCGCGTTCTCGATCAGGCTGGCGGTGAGTTTGCTGATCTGAAAATTAAAGCGTTGCTCAAAGCGAATCGCCCTAAATACCCGAGTGGGATCTTCCACAAAGCTGAGATTGTGGAGGACGCTGATGCGCTGCTCTTTCAAGTCCCGCTGGGCCCCAAAAAAGTCGATCAGGATGCCAAAATGGCGCTCGTTGAGTTTTACCGCCAGGGTATTGATGGTAAAATCACGGCGATATAAATCCATTTTGATAGAACTGCCTTCCACGATCGGCAAGGCTCCGGGAGCCTCGTAATACTCGGTCCGGGCGGTGGCCACATCGATCTTAAAGCCATCCGGGAAGATGATCACCGCGGTCTTGAGTTTATGGAAGACTCGCACCCGGACCTCATGGCGTTCGGCAAACTTGCGGGCGAAGGCAATCCCGTCCCCTTCAATGACAATATCGATATCCAGATTTTCATGGCGCAACAGCAGATCCCGGACAAACCCCCCCACCACATAGGCATTGTAGCCCAATTCATCGGCCACCCGGCCGACCTGGTGCAAGATCTTCAGAATCCGCTGGGGCAGTCGTTCCCGCAGCAGTCCGCTGATCTTTTTTTTGCGCAGCGGTTGAACCAGATCCTTGTCTAATTTGAACTCGGCCCCGGCTCCTGAAGCCATTAGCAGGTTAAGCAGGTCTGTCCGGGTGATCACCCCGAGAACCCGGTTCTGGGCCACCACCGGCAGCAACCGCTGTTTGCTAATGACCAGTCGCTGCTGAATTTCCGCCAGCGAGGCCTCCGGCCCCACCGTGGCAAATTCGGTGGTCATGTATTCTTTCACTGGCAAATCCTGAAGCCCATGATAAATAGCCTTTTCCACAATCTGACGAGAGATCAGCCCCACCAGCTTCTCTTGGTCCATCACCAACAGGGCATTCATATTTAAGCGGGTCAGACTCTGGTGGGCATCGGCCATGGTAGCCTCTGGGCTTATGGCTTTAACCGGGAAAGACATCAGCTCCCGGGCTGTGCGCCGGGGACTGATCTGGGTCTGGAGGATCTGTCGCAGGGTCTCTTCCACCTGAGCCAGAGGGGTATCCTTAATCGTCGCCGAGGCCGCATAACTATGGCCGCCGCCGCCCATTTCACTCAGAATTTCGCCGACGTTCACCTCTTGCAGGCGGCTGCGCCCCACGATATATACCCGGTCCTCCATCTGGGCCAGGGCAAACAGGACATTGATATTTTCCATGTCCATATATTTATGAGCCAGCACCGCGAAATCGCCGATATATTGGGATGCCGTGGCCCGGGCCAGCACAATATCCACCCCGTTGATGTTCAAGGTGGAGGCATTGCGGATCATGTCGTTTAACAGGGCGACCTGCTCTGCGGTGAGCTCCCGGGTGAGCATCTCGGACACCGTATTCAGATTGGCCCCCTGCGACAGGAGATAGGAGGCGGCCTCAAAATCCTCCACCGTGGTCGAGGCGAAGGTAAACGAGCCGGTATCTTCATATATCCCCAGGGCCATTATGGTGGCCTCATCCGGAGTGATGGGTAACTGGCGTTCTCTGATAATCTTGGTCAGGATGCTAACCGCGGCCCCGGCCGGGCGGATAACTTCCAGATCCCCAGACAGGTCATCCGGGGAAGAGGGGTGATGGTCGTAGATATGGAGTTCGATGTCTTTGTTGGGCAAGGCCTCGGCAAATTTGCCGATCCGGCTGGCCTGCCGGACATCCACCAGAATCAGGCGTTTGATCTCCTCCAGATTGATATCTTTAACCTTGGCAAAATCTAAAAAATAAAGACTGGAACGGACAAAAAATTCCCGCAGGTTGCGCTCTTGCGCCCCCGGAAAGACCAGGAGGGCATTGGGGTAAAGCTTCTTGGCCGCCACCATGGAAGCCAGAGCATCAAAATCGGCGTTGAGGTGGGTGGTAATGACTTCCAGGCTTCTTTTGGTCATCAGTACTCCGAGTTAGGGCCGCGGATGCGCCTGCCGATGAATCTCTTGCAGGCGGGCTGCATGTAAATGGGTATAAATTTGCGTGCTTGATATGTCCGCATGTCCTAACATCATTTGTAAGGCCCGCAGATCTGCCCCGTGCCATAACAGATGAGTGGCAAAGGAATGCCGCAAGGTATGAGGGCTCAGATCCGGAGGTAAGCCGGCCTGGCGGGCATAACCTTTGAGAATCTTCCAAAAACCCTGCCGGCTCAGGCCCCGGCCCACACGGTTGAGAAATAGCATGGGGCTTTCCTGTTGCCTCAGTAAGGTTGGCCGGGTTTGGGCCAGATAGAGTTGCAATTTGTTAACGGCCTGCTCCACCATGGGTACCAGCCGTTCCTTGCGGCCCTTGCCGCGCACCAGCAATACCCCGCGGCGCAGCTCCAGTTGCCTCAGGGTTAACCCCACCAGCTCGGACACCCGGATGCCAGTGGCATACAGCAGTTCCAGCATGGTATCATCCCGTTGCCCCAGAGGTGTCAGGGGATCAGGTGCGGCCAACAGGCGGTCCACCTCTTCCAGATTGAGCACCCGTGGTAGATTCCGGGGTAGGCGGGGGGAGTCTAACCAATCAAGCGGATTGACTTGGAGCTGACCTTCGCGCAGCAAAAAACGGAACAATTGCCGGATGGCACTGAGCTTGCGGGCCCGACTGCGGGGCCCGACCCCCTGACTCTCCAGATGGGCCAGGAAGTTCTGCAGGTCCGACACCGAAACCGTATCCCAGGTAGAGCGGCCCCGGTCCATCAGAAAGCTTCGTAAGCCTTCCAGGTCCTGACTGTAAGCCTCTAAGGTAAGCGGGGCCAAACCCCGTTCCACACTGAGATAATGATAAAACTGTTCCAGAGTCGCATCCATAGGTTAATTCCTGTTATAATCATTTCTGCCAAAGTTAGCAAGAAGGATTGGTGCAGGATTCAGTTATACTATCAGTTATACTGGTTGTCTAAATCATCTGGGGAACCAGAAAATAGCGCCTCTCCCACAGCCAGGGGCCAGTGCTTGGGAAAATTGTAATGAGTGAAATTATTTATGGGGTTCATCCTGTATTAGAGGCCCTGCGTCAGCGCGGCAACATCATGGAAGAAGTAATCGTTGCCAAGGGTGCGGGTGGCCGCTGGCTTGGCGAAATCCGTAATTTGGCCCGGCAACACGGGGTCAGGTTCCGCATCCAGGAGCGGACCGTGCTCGACCGCCTCTGTCAGAGCAGCCGTCACCAGGGTATTATGGCCCGGCGGGCTGATTACCGCTATCTTTCTGAGGCTGAACTTCTGGACCGGGTTGGAACTCCACCTGACCTGGCCCTGGTGGTAATCGCCGATTGCCTTCAGGATCCCATGAACTTAGGCAACCTTATACGCAGCGCCCATGCCGCTGGGGCCTTGGCCCTGGTCATCCCTAAAGATCGTGCGGTTGGAGTTACCCCGGTGGTCGCCAAGGCCGCGGCCGGGGCTTTGGAATATTTGCCGGTGAGCCGGGTCACCAACCTCACCGAGGTGCTCAAGCGCTGCAAAGAAAAGGGATTGTGGGTGATAGGAGCTGAAGCCCAGTCCCCCCAAAGCCTCTATGAGGCGGACCTGACCGGGCCGTTGGCCCTGGTCATCGGCGGCGAAGGCTCGGGCCTCCGACCGCGGGTGCGCCGGGAATGCGATTTTCTCCTTGCCATCCCGATGGCGGCCCCGCAACTGGGGTCGCTCAATGCTGCTACCGCTGGAGCTATCTTCCTGTTTGAAATTCTCCGGCAACGGCGTCAAGGCAGATAGGGCCAATTTGCTAAAATTTTTTTTAAATTTTTAGACTAGCTCGAATCAGCCGGATCGCTACAGCTGCTCCAGATCGAATGTAGCCCATACCGGAGTATGGTCGCTGGGTTTGGCCAGACCGCGCGGCGCCATGTCCACCACACACTCTTTAGCCACAAGGACTAAAGGCGCGGTAACCATGATATGGTCCAGCCGCCAGCCTAAATTCCGCGGGAAGCTCTGGGGGAGGCGGTAGTCCCAAAAGGTAAATTGTTTTTCCGCAGGGTGAAAATGCCGGTAAAGATCGATAAAACCCCAGGCCGCCACCTCGGCCAGGGCCTGACGCTCCAACGGATGAAAGCCGACTGCGCCGTCCAGGTGCTCCGGGTCATAGACATCTAAGCTGGCAGGAGCGACATTCATGTCGCCGGTCCAGATCAAGGGTTGCTCGGGTTGAAACCGGCTTTGGAACCAGGCGTGCAAGCGATCAAAAAAACCCAGTTTGTCGGTGAAGGCAGGGTCATCGGGGTGGCGGCCCTGAGGGATATAGGTGTTGACGATCCACACCCCCTGCACTTGTCCGGCAATGAGCCGGGCTTCCGTGTCAGGCTGGCCGTCGCCGAACTCCAGCCAGACTTCTACCAGCGGCGCCTTGGAGATCAGGGCCACCCCGTTAAATGATTTTTCGCCCCGGGCATAACTATGGTAGCCAGCCGCCTGGAAGGCCTGGTGCGGAAAATCCTGGTCCTGGCATTTGGTCTCCTGTAAACACAGCACGTCCGGCTCCTGATGCTTAAGCCAGTCAGCCACAATGGCTAGCCGGGCCCGAATTCCGTTGACGTTGAAGGTGGCGATTTTCCAGAGCATCTAATTTTTCCCTCTCTGGGCAAAACTTGCGGCGAGGAACTACAGCCCCTGGTTTTCAAACCACCGGCAAAGCCCTATTCCTCCCAGAATGAATACCAATATTATAAACCAATGATTGACGCCCAGGACCTGGGGCAGAGTTATTCTACCGTAGTCACCCCAGGTTAACACCGTCGATTTCAGAGCCGGATAGATTTCCGCGAACACTGTGGCACCGGCTAGCATCCCCAGGATGCCCCAGAAGGCATCCCAGCGCCCCTCGCCCAGGGCGCCGACGGCGGTCCCCGGACAATAACCCAGCAATCCCCAGCCCAGGCCAAAGATCAGCCCGCCTATCAGGTTGGCTCCCAATATGGTGGGTTTGGGAGCAAGCGCTGCCACTCCCAGGTCCATCAGCAGATACAGGCCGGCCATGGCGATCATCACGGTGGACAACATAAATTTTACAATTAATCAACCCATAAAGCAGGATAATCATCGTGGTTCCTTATTGGCGTAGACCAGGCGGGCCATGATCAGGCCGCCAGCGAAAAATCTCACTAAGGAAATCAGGCCGCTTACAGGCAATTGCATGACCCCGCTGATGCCATGGCCGCTGGGGCAACCCCTAGTGAGCCGCGCCCCCCAAAATGGCAATGAAGCCGCCGATAAAGGCCACTAGGCCCCGGTGAAGGCGGTGGGGACCGAATCGCCGCTGCCACATATCCGGAACCGCCGGCACCAACCCCGCCAAAGCCCCGGCCAGATAGGGACTCCAGGGATTATCGGTCTTGTTCGGCATTACCAATGAATCTTTTCCCTTACTCGAAGCATTTAAAAGATTAATCGGGGGGAGGGCCGGGGGACCGTTGGCCCCCCGCCCTCAAGCTCCCCTCCCAACCCCCATTAAGGTATTGGAATCAAGGATTTCCAGGTTATTAGACCATAAACGTCGAACGGGTCGCCGCCAGAGGGGATGGTTAATTTCTGGCACCCCCGGTTCAAGGCGGCAACCCGACTTTCATCTGGATCTGATTGATCTATGCGGTCAGAAGGACTCTTCCGGCTTCCAGACCTCACAGACCTTGCCGACCAGGGCCGGAGAAGGTTTCAGGGTTTTCTTGCCTGGCTGCCAGCCAGAGGGCATGACTTCACCGGTCTCCCGATTATGCTGATAAGCCTTAATCTGTCTTAATAACTCCTCGGGATTACGACCTACCGGGGCAGTTAAAACCTCCGAAGCCTGAATCACCCCGTCAGGATCAATGATAAAGCGGCCGCGGATATTGACTCCAGCTTCTTCGTCGTAGACCCCATAGAGCTGGCCGATGCGTCCGCCGGGATCGGAAAGCATCGGAAAAGGCACCCCCCCGGGGACCATTTTCGAGAGTTCCTCTTCCTGCCAGATCTTGTGAGAAAATCGACTATCCACACTAATGGCCAAAAATTCTACCCCCAGAGCCTTAAAGTCCGGGAATTTGACGGCAACTGCCGTCAGTTCGGTCGGTCAGACAAAGGTAAAATCACCCGGATAGAAGCACACCACTACCCATTTACCTCGATAATCTGAAAGCTTGATGTTTTTAAAGCCGCCATCCACATACGCCGGGGCTTCGAAGTCCGGTGCCGGTTTACCTACTCGGGCTATCATCCTGGTCACCTCCTCCTTGGGTTTAGTCTGGGTAATTGGGCATTCCTGAGCTTCCGGAACCCCGATCGGGCCGCGGGCTGGAGTCACACATTGATCTTGTGCTTCCGCCATCATCTCCTCCTTTGCGTCGGATTTTTGCTTTAGCGGGACTTAAACAGCCCGGATTTCAGCGCCCACGTTCTTAACTACCAAAATTTAATCTATCAGATTTTATTTAGTTGTAAATATCAAATAGTATTTTTTACCACTAAACCTTAAACTAAATAGGCGTTAGTCAGGGCTAGACGAAATTGTGCTCCCGGTGTTTGGCAGCGATAGTCGCGGCAAGCTTATCCAGCGCCTGATAATCTACCTCTTTAGGCAATCCTTTACAGATCACTGGCTCCAGGATATCGACCTTGAGATTGGGCATCAGACCGGTGAGAGTCTCCACCGCCTTACTGCCCCAGCCGAAGGAACCAATAATGGACGCGAACTTTACTTTGGGACGCAAGGCATTGGCCAGCACCGTGGCATAAACCGCCAGCGGGTGGGGACCCACTAACACGGTTGGGGTGCCGATGACCACGGTGGCGGCATCCACCAGGGCCATGGCCAATTCCCCCAGATCGGCGACTACCAAATTAAAAGGCTCTACTCGGACCCCTAGTTCAATCAGAGCACCGATTAGGTGCTCCACCATCCTGGCAGTACTACCGTGCATACTGACATGGGGCAGCACCACCAGGTTATGGGGATCAGAGGCAACCCAGTCCCGGTAGGCGTCGACGATAAACTCCGGTCGTTGATAAAGCGGCCCATGACTGGGAGCTATCAAGGCAATATCATAATTTTTCAGTTTTTCCAGGTTATTGTTGATCACCGTCCGGAAGGGCATCATGATTTCTGCAAAATATCGCTTGGCGGAGCGGTAAATGCGTCCCTCATCTGCATATAAGTCACTGGTAGCCAGATGCGAGCCAAAAAAGTCACAAGAAAACAGAATGTTATCCTCTTCCAGGTAGGTAACCAGAGTTTCCGGCCAGTGCACCCAGGGAGTATAGATAAACCTGAGGGTCTTATCTCCCAGGTTCAGGGTTTCGCCGTCCTGAATAGTGATAAACCGGTCTTCGGCGATCTGCAACAGATCTACAAGCATCCCTTTACACTTAGGATTGGTAACGACTTTGGCGTTCGGAAATATTTCTAGAACCAGGGGGATAGAACCAGAGTGGTCCTGTTCGGCATGATGGGCGATCACATAATCAATTTTGTCAATCCCGGCCAATTGCTCCCGCAACACTTCCGCCATGCTGGGATCAACAGTATCTAGCAACGCCGTCTTTTCGGTTCCTTGGATTAAAAAAGCATTATAACTGGTACCATCCGGCAAAGAAATGAGGGCGTCAAATAAACGTCGGTCCCAATCAATGGCTCCCATCCAGTAAACCCTATCATAAATTTTTCTGGGTTTCACAGAATAACCTCCTATGCAACGTTTTTCAGTTTGATGATTCCAAAAAATTAATTAATAATCAAATTTTTATCATTATAGTGGCCAGAGTCAATGGAAGATCTTTGCCAATCAGCAATTTTTTATCGCTATGCGAGCCCCTGGTGATAAGCATATTGCATAACTGTCTATAGCGGTTCTCCGAAGAGGCGCACTTCCTTCAGCATCCGCACCCCCACCAGGCGTCGGATACTTCCTGAAAGGCTTGCTGAATGGACTGTTTATAGGCGAGAATGAGAGGAGGGCCTTTCAGTTTATTATCTTCATCGGGGTCATCAGTCTCTTCAGCGACCTGACCTACGAAGGGGCGCGCAGCATCAGCGGTCCCTTTCTGGGCACCCTCCAGGCCGGTGCCATCGTGGTTGGAGTGGTGGCCGGGCTGGGGGAATTCATCGGCTACGCCCTGCGCCTGGCCTCGGGCTATCTGGCCGACCGCACCGGCAAATATTGGTCCCTGACTATTCTTGGCTATGGGGTGAACCTGTTGGCCGTGCCGCTCCTGGCCCTGGCCTGGCGTTGGGAAGCGGCGGCCGTACTTTTGCTTTTGGAACGCCTGGGCAAGGCTATCCGCACCCCGCCCCGAGATGCTATGCTGTCCCACGCCGCCACCCATGTAGGTCGAGGCTTCGGGTTCGGCTTTCACGAAGCCATGGACCAGATTGGCGCGGTCGCTGGCCCCCTTCTGGTAGCCGGGGTGTTTTACCTGTCCAGTGATTACCGTCCTGCCTTTGCCGCCCTCCTGGGGCCAGCGGTTCTGGCCCTGTTGGTGTTGGCCCTCGCGGCCCGGCGTTATCCCCAGCCCCGCCAACTGGAGATAAGCGCCCCGCAACTGGAAACCACGGGTTGGGGACGGCCTTTCTGGCTTTATGTTACCGCGGTGGCCTTGATCGGCGCCGGCTATGCTGATTTCCCGCTCATCGCCTACCATTTCCACCACACCAGCACCATCCCGGCCGCATGGATTCCCCTGTTTTACGCCATAGCCATGGGTGTGGATGCGGTGGCGGCCCTCCTCCTGGGAAGGCTTTTTGACCGCCTGGGAATGTTGGTATTAGTGGCCTCCCCGGTGGTGTCCGCCCTTTTTGCTCCCCTGGTGTTTCTCGGAGGTTTTTGGGTGGCCTTGGGGGGAATGGTTCTCTGGGGCATCGGCATGGGAGCACTGGAGTCCATCCTGAAAGCGGCCCTGGCTGATTTGGCCCCGGCCTCCCGCCGAGCCACCGCCTTCGGCATCTTCCATACCGGCTTCGGTCTTTTCTGGTTTTTGGGCAGCGCCTTGATGGGGGTTCTCTATGAAGTCTCCCTGACCATGCTTATCGCCTTTTCCATAATCACCCAACTACTGTCCATCCCCCTGTTTCTACTCATGGCCCGGGAAGTTTGTCTGTCTCCTCGTTAACCATGATTCTGCCGCGGCTTCTCCAGGCAAATGTCAACCAATGTCACGGAGGTCTATACGTTAAAGAAAATCCTGTTGGCTTATGACGGCTCCGAAGGGGCAAAACGGGCCTTGGCATTGGGGATTGATCTGGCCCGGTGACACCAGGCGAAACTTTGCGCCCCGGCGGTATGGGAGTGACTCCTCCGCTTCAGTGGCACCATCAAAGGTTAAGGAAAAGAAATTCGCCGTCCGCCAATATGGCGAGATTCTTAGTAACGCCCAGGTTCAGGCTCAGGAGGCGGGGCTGGAACTGGAGAGCATCCTTCGTCTTGGCCATCCTGCCCAAACGATCGTGCAGGTAGCTACCGAAGGTCAGTAAGACCTTATCCTGGGGGGGACACAGCGGGCTTTCCGGCGTCTGGGCCAAGTTCCTGGGCACTTCCCCCGAGAAAGTGAGCCGTCATGCCCCTTGCAGCGTGCTCATAGTGCGATAGCTCCTAAAATCAGCCTTGATAGCCTGGGTGGCGGCAGGGGGCGGGAATCCCATTCCCTTATTACCCGTCATATCAATTTTAGTCCACCTATTCCATCCAAATCAGCTCAATGCGTCCTGAAATGCATGACGCAGACGCAACCCTTTAACATCAGCGCTTGGGACTACATTGGGTTCCCAAAGTCTATTCCTTCCAGTTAAAGGCTCCAGCCATATAATGTTTTATAACGATTAGCTTTCAAATGAGTAATTTTATCCTTTATCCCCTCTCCCCCGCCGGCGGGGGAGAGGGCGAGGGTGACAGAAAACCTTCTTTTACTCCGCTTTGACCTTATCATTAGGCTTAAACGGGCCGCCGCTGACAATAGTGGCCGCGGCGGCATTATTGCCAATAATCTCCGCCACCCTCAATTCCCCCAGAGGGGTATCGGCAGTGAAACCCAGGCTGGCATGGGTAACCGGGTTGGTGATCTCCTTGCCAGGCTCGACTACCTTGAGGCGATCACCCACCTTGAGCCCGGTATTCAGGCCCAGATTCAGGTAGACCTTGTCATCCTGGATAAATTCCACCCGTCCGAACCAATCCTGGGTCCGCAGTTCCCCCGCCATCAGATAGGCATCCCGCTGGGCAAAGCGGGTAACGGTATCCATATTCAAACCCGCGTCGCCGGCCGGTTCGACGATGGATTTGACCTTGTTGCCCAAAAAGGTGTCATACAGTTCCAGCACCATAAACCCGGAGGTGCCTTTTTCGGGCGGAACAATCCGGGTGATGACAATCCCCTGGACCCCCAGGGCATCCCCCAGGGCCCGGATGTTTCGGCGAGTGGCTAACTTGCCCACCGGAGTGACTTTGCCTATGGCCTCTTTGACCTGGCTGTCCTCCACCACCAGCAGTTCTTGCTGTTTTTTTAGGGAGGTCGCCAGACTCACTGCCAGGGTGCGATTCAGCCCGGCGTAGCCGCTGGGAGTCTCAGAGAGAGCCGGGATCACCGCCACCGCCCGGCCCGGATAGGCGCTGGTGACGCCAGCCACCCGGGAGGCATAGACCATGCCCCCCAGACCCTGTTCACGTAATACCCGTTCGACTTCCTGGCGGACCAGCTCCTGGAGCTTATCGGGCGGCACCGCCGCCCCCGCCTTTTTCTTTTCCTTGGCCACCTCTTTGGCCAGGGCCTTGACCAGGTAATCCTGCATGCCATAGAATTCGGTGCCTTTTTCGGCATAGATATATTCAGGCTGATCCGGGTAGGTCAGATAATAGGGGTTGCGACTCTTGACATAGGTCTTGCCGTCGATTACCACCTCTTCCTCGATCGATTCCGGGGGGACGTCTTCTTCGGGAAAACCGGCCCATTTTTTCACCTTGGCACAACCAGCCAAACATAAGGTCAGCCCCAATATGATCAACAGGCTCAAAAGTCTGATATAGCCTTGATTCATATATAAACTCCCATTAACGTGATCCGGGCATAAAAAAGCCCACAGGCATATTATCCTGTGGGCTTAAGTAAGTCAACTGCTTTATGTTTTAGAAGAAGAAGAACCCGCCGAACATCAACCGGTGGTTGTCACCCCAGTCACTTCTCTCACTTTGCACCGTGGTAATTTGATAATAGTCGGTGCGCACATAGGTGTATTCCAGCCCGAACTTGAGGGCCTGAACCGGTCGATAGTACAGGGCCAGATAGTAATGCTGGTTTGTCTTGACCGGGTCAGCATTCCCCACCACCGTAGCGAACTTGTAACCGCCCGGAGCATTGGGATCCGTTTCGTTCGAGATGCCATAGGCCCGGTTGATGCCGTACACCGCATTGACAAACCACTGGTTGGTGAAATAGTAAGTCAACTGGGCGAAGCCACCCCAGCGGCGCTGCGCCTCACGGTCATAATCAAAAGTGCCGGTGGCTGGGTTGAATCCCTGGAAGACCATATAGGTGGAAGTACGGTTACTATCTTCCAGCCACATATCCATTCCAGCGCCCCACCACCACTGGGTCAGCAGGGAGAGGGTGCCAGCCAGGTTTTTGGTATAGGTCGGAATAATGGGGATGAACAGACTGCCTTCCACCAACCATTTATCCAGGTATTGCTGATCCCGCTGGCGGCCAGCCACAGCAGCATAATTGTTCTGACCCCAGGTTCGTCCAGCAAAGGCCCAGTTTCCATTATACCGGTTGCGCTGCCAGCTGAAGGCCACGCGGGCTGAGAAAGGCCGTGGCTTACCCCAGTACGCGGCTTTACCCCAGAGGTCCTTGGAGTATTTGATTTTGGCATTAACCTGCGGGGTTTCGGAAGATTCACCGGTATTACCATTCCTTGCGGGCTCATCACCATTCCAGCGGCCATCCACTGGTTCAGCGATGGCTACGGCTGCAGTCCAGTCACCCAGGAATTTCTGAGTTAAGCGGATCTGCGGGGTCCGCAAGAAGGGAGCGCCGGCGGAGGTGCAGGCTCCGAAGTTCAAGGTTTCGGGGATTTCCTCGGTGAGCATGGACCAGTATTTCCCCAGCATCAATTCGGTCTCCGGCCAGTTGAGGCGGAACATGGCATGCCGGATGCGCAGCATTTCGTTGTGGCGGTTATCACCGTTGGCCTCAAAGTCCCACTCGATGAAACCGGTAGTCTTGGCGCCGAATACTTCCGGCCCCTTCATCAGGAAATTCATCCGGGTATTTTGAGCGGTGAATTTCAGCCGACCATGGTGATTGACAAGGGTGTTATTGCGGTTAATATTTGGAAATCTTAACAGGTTCTTATCGACGTCGGTGGAGTCCCAGACCATCTCCATCTTGACGTAACCGCCGAGCTTAAATAATTCCACGGCCTGGGCCGCCAGGGGCACCAGCACCAGGGACAGCAAGGCTAAGGTGATAATCAGTTTTTTCTTCATCATTCCCCCCTTAAGTTAAATGAGATGTTTACCCTTTTCCCCTTGTAAGGATCTCCTTAAAGACAAAATGTCGGCAACTTCTTTTAAATACTAGCCTTTTTATACACCTCCTTTCCCCCTATGTCCCTAATTTGTCTTAGCAATTTACAGACTGTAATCCACTATAGGGCAAAGCCCAATTTTTGTCAACAAAAATTTATAAAAAGTTTTGGATTTTTAGCCTGGGGCCTAACCGGTTATCAATGTTACCTAATCGGCTCCTGAGCGAATAAACATGAACGCCGGATGGGCTTTTTCAGAAAGGTAATGGGTAATGGGCATCCGCCCCCTTCATTGCCAACCAAAAACCCGAAACCGGAAACTTAAAACGGCCCGTAATACGGATCCCACAAAAAGGCAATCAACCCGGCCAGGACCATATTGCCCTCCACCAGGCTTTCCAGAAGCAACGTATTCTCCCCATAGCCCTGGCGGTACAGGGTGAGATAGGCCAGAGCGTAAAACACACAGATGAGCAGGGCATAACCCAGGGAGGGGAGAAGCTTGGCGGCGGTGGCGAAATATAGCGTTAACAGCAGGCCCAGGGCCAGGATATAGAGCAACCCCAATGTCTTCTCCTTGCCCAGGGCAATGGCCAGGGTCTCCTTGCCCACCACCCGATCGCCTTCCAGGGCCAGGATTTCAAACAGGCCGGAGCGGATAAAGATCAGCCCGGCCACCAACAGAAAGGCAAAAACGGTGGCCAGAGTAAAGCCCCGCCCCGAGCTGACCACCGGAATCAGGGCGGCCAGGACCCCCCAGGCGACGGCGGTGAAGATGGTCTTGGAGCCGGGGATTTCCTTGAGCCGGGCCATGCGGAACACTGCAGCGCGGCCCACCGGGAAGATTTTCAGATTGTAGATTATCCCCAGGATGGTCATGAGGGAAATGAACAAAAAGGCCACCACTCCTAAAAGCAGACCGATAATCAGGGCAATGACCGCCGAGGCCGCGCCGGTGGTCAACAGAAACTGGCGGTGGCGGCCATAGAACATGGTCTGTACCGGGTCATTGAGTTTGCTGGCTTCGTCGGTGAAGTGATTCAGGATATGCATGGCGTAAATA
Source organism: Deltaproteobacteria bacterium (assembly GCA_019309545.1). Classification (NCBI taxonomy): domain Bacteria; kingdom Pseudomonadati; phylum Myxococcota; class Myxococcia; species Deltaproteobacteria bacterium. The sequence goes on along the minus strand of JAFDGA010000013.1, from coordinate 50,144 downwards.
TAGAAGAAGGCCACAAAAAAATATTTAAACAGGGGCTCCACATCCTGAAGCAAGGAAGAGGTATAACTAAGTGATCCAGCCCCCAGGGCGACATAGAGGTTGGATTTGAGCAGAAACCGCCAGCCCCGGAACAGCAGTTGGCCCACCGATCCTTGTCGGAAGGCCCAGGCATGTTTCAGGGTGGTGACCACATTGCTGATCAGCCAGTGGGGGGTGGAGGCCCCCGCCGTCACTCCCACGGTCTGGTAGCGGCTCATCTCCTTCAGGTCCAATTCACTCTCGGTTTCGATGTGATAAGTAGGGACCCCGGTAGCCTGGGAAACTTCTACCAATCGTTGGGTATTGCCACTGGCCCGGCCACCCACCACCACGATGGCCTCCACTTCTTGAGCCAGCTTTTGCGCTTCGGCCTGACGGTTGGCGGTCGCGTCACAGATGGTATTATAGATCTGGGCCTGAGGGAAACGGGCCTTGATTTCCTCTACCCGTTGATCAAAAAGGGCATGACTCTGAGTGGTCTGGGCGACCACGATGACTTGGTCCAGCTCCGGTAGTTGGGCCACATCTGCGGCGGTAGAGACTATATAACCGCGGCCCTGGGTGTGGCCTTTGAGGCCCAAGACCTCGGGATGATCCTGATCTCCGACAATAATGGTGGCATAGCCCTTTTTGGCCCATCGCCGGATAATGGCCTGCACCCTGGCCACCCTTGGACAGGTGGCATCAATAATCTGACAGCCGGCCTTTTGCAGTTCTTCCCGCTCCTGGGGGGGGATACCGTGAGCCCGAATCACTACCAGCCCCTGAGATACGGTCTGGTGTGGTTTCAGGATAGAAATGCCCCGCTCCTCCAGCAGTTCCAATACCTGGGGATTATGGATCAGCGGCCCATAGGTGTAAATCTTGCATGGTTTGCGATCGATGGCATTGAGGACCATCTCCATGGCCCGCTTCACCCCCATGCAGAAGCCCGCGGTCTGGGCCAGAATAACTCTCAAGCCTTGCCTCCATTTACCTAGAGGTGTATTGCTTCTTAAGCTTGACAATTTTTATGCACCCTGTCAACAGGGGCATGATAGTGATTTTTTTGCCAAAGGGTAATCTGGCAGCCCAGCCCTCCATTGACGTTGGGGACTGATTCTGCTATGGGATTGATCTCAGGAGGTCATCGGTGATGGCGGGTTTTTGGGGACTGCTGTGGGGGACCCTGGCTTTACGGCCATATGTGTTTATTTTCCTGGCCGTCTACCTCCTGTTAGCCACCTGGCATCTGGGATTGGGACGGGCCTTGATCTATCTGCTAGTGGGCTATCTGCTGGCCTGGAGTTCAGAACTTTCTTCCATCCACACCGGCTTGCCTTATGGCCGTTATATCTATATTGAAGCCACCCGGGGGCAGGAACTCTGGGTGCTGGGAGTACCGTTCATGGACTCCCTGTCCTATGTGTTTCTGTCTTATGCCAGCTACACTCTGGCACTCCTGGCTCTGAACCCGGGGCGTTCCCGCCCTGGCGGCTTTTACCTGGGGGGAGATAAGGCGCGGAGCGGCTCCGGCCGGACTTTGGTTCTGGCCAGCGTGTTATTCATGACCCTGGATATAGTTATTGATCCGTTGGCACTGCGGGGGTATCGGTGGTTTTTGGGGCAAATCTACGGTTATCCTGAGCCTGGCCTCTATTTCGGCATTACTCTGAGCAATTTCCTCGGTTGGCTGGTCATGGGATTTGTCCTGATCGGAGTTTTGCAGCGGGTAACCCGCCTGCCGGATGGGATGCCCCTGATGAATTGGGGCAAAATCGACTTCCCTGGTCGGGAATGGCTGGGACCGGGCCTGTACTTTGCCATCTTAGCCTTTAATCTGGTTATCACCTTTTATATCGGGGAAACTTTATTGGGCCTGGTGGGCTGCTTTATTTACCTACCGTTTGTTACCTTATTGGCCGTAAATCTGCTTAACCGCCATTAATATCCTAAAACTGGCAATGATCCGACCGCGTTGGTTAAACCGCCGGACCCAGATCAGGCAGGAGCGTAGTCAGGGCCAGGGCCAGATGATGGCTGGCCCACCGGGAGCGATGCCACATCCTGGTCAGGTAAGGCCAATGCGTCGGTTTGCTCAAGACCAAGCGCCAGACCAGCCGCCAATATGGTACGCCCACTGTCAAAGTCCAGGCCATGATAAAATCGGGAATCTCCTCTCCCCCGGTATCGGTAATGGTTCGCAGCCCCAAAAACGGAATTTCGGAGGCCTGGGCCAGGGCCGCCACCGCGGCCGTCTCCAGGTCGAGGACGGGGTTAGACAGAAACAGCAGCGGCGCCCCTTCCCGGTGTTTGACAATGACCCGGGGAGTGGTAACCAGGACTGCGGCCGCGGCCGGGAGGCCAGCCGCCTGCAGATGGGTTACCAACTCCTGGATGGACGGACCGGCCCAGAGCGGGCACAACGGGGTCAGGGTCGGTCCGCCAGGATCATAATGCCGATATTCCTGCCCCAGTACTACGGTCCCCGGGGCCAAGTCAGGTTTCACCGCCCCCCCGTATCCCAGGGAAATTAACAGACGGGGGGAATAAATCTCGATCAGGCGACGAGCGGTGGCGCGGGCCTTGTCAGCCCCCATACCTGATACCGCCGCGATTCCAGACCATTCTCCCAATTGAAAGCGCCAGGCGGCCGGAAGTCCAGTTAGCCGCCGGACACTTGCCGCCCGCCGCAAAAAAGGCCGGACTTCACACTTCAGGGCGGCAACCAGACCAAAGCTAATGGGAGATGAGGCCGGAGGGCACATAATTGCATAAAAAAACCCCGTAGCGGGTGTGACAGACAAGGGACCGGGTAGTTCAGGGCTTGGGAACCGGGAGACGCTCGTCCGCCCCGCCTTGGGGCTGGACCAGGTTCAGGTCGGAGGGCAGTTTGCCGACCTGACGGGCTCGCCGCCATTTCCGACCCAGAATCAGCAGTTTGCCATCCTTGTGGATGACGGTGCGATCATCCAGGATAATCAATCCAAATTTATCCGAGATTTCGGAATAATACTGATATTCCATATGCTTTTTATTGAGTTTGTACTTGAAGATCATAAAGAAGATCATGTAGAGCGCCGCCAAACCTCCGAGGCCGGCCAGTACATAGGTCAGAAATATAAAGGTTTTTTCTCCCAGCGAGGCAATCCACACCATGATGTGATTCATATTGTAGAGGGCCAGGATGGTCACCAAAAGCAGGAACAACAGACCCAGGTAAGGTAAGCGGCGCATCTGCCCAATCAGGTTGGACAGACGGTCATCACCTTCGACTTCGGCTGACACTGCCGTGGTAGGTTCTGGTTCCGCGCCCATAAAATAATTGAATCCGGTGATAATGACCCCCATCAGAAAGGTGATAATCACCGGGAAGGCAAAGGCGACAAAGAGATACTCCCGCCAGGGGAAAGGGGTATAAACCCGGTGATACTTATCATCAGTGGCCCATAAGGCCACCACGATAAAGATCACGATCTCCAAAATCCCTAACAACTTAAGGTAGTCAAAAAATAACTTCTTGCGGTCGCTTTGAGTGAAATAATCTGCGATCTTAGCCATCACAGACTCCGGCTCCTTAATGTTTCAGGTTAATTTAACAGGAAAAGACTTTAGGGTCAACCTTTTTACGATCAAGGCCTGGATTGCCCCACCATCGAGGGACAAGCGAATTAAGGATGGCCTGATGCCGGAGAAGCCTGAGTAAGGCTTTGCCTGATCCGGTCTGGCAGCTCAATCGCCTGCCACTGCCGGTTGATGGCAACCAGATTAGCCGTTCCCCGGGCCAGCAGTTCCTCTCCGGAGGCCGGGAAGAACTCAAAACCGAAGATAATTGCCCGGGGTCGCAGTTCCTGGATACGAGTGGCGACAATGAGCAGATCGCCGTAACGGGCCGGACGCAGGAATCGACATTGGGCCTCGACAATGGGCAGGCCAAAGCCCTCCGGGACATTGCGGAAGGTCTCTTCCGGTTTAAGTCCCAGGGCCCTCAGGTATTCTTCGATGGCGCGGTGGCAGTAGCGAAAATAACTGACAAAGTAAACGATGCCGTAAGGATCGGTATCCCCGAAACGGACTCGCACCTCGGTGCGATGGACAAAATCCTGGTTTTCCATCTGGTCCCCCAACCTTTGATTGGCTTGCTCGGAAACCGGGCCCGGCTATTTAATCCAATAACCATTTGCCGGGCATTGTACCACTCCTTAGGACAGATTTTCAATCTAGACCTGGCGGCAGCTAAAATATTTCTTTCCAGAGATGATTTTCTGAGTTTAAATTAATTTGACAATCTAGTATAAAATCTGAATTAATTAAAATTCTTTGCGATTGGCTAAGAACAGGTGCGCAGCCTGGATTGTTAATAACCCGATCATAGCACTAAACAACTCTATCCAGCATTGGTTTAGAGTTGATCTAGATTAAGAGAAAGGCGCGGGGCCGATGGGGTGTTTCCTCTCTGCCTTAGACCGCCTAACCGGAAAGGAGTTTTAATTATGAAAGCCGTGGCTGAGCGGATCGCCGAACTCCAGGCTAAAGAGGCCGAGATCAAGGCCATGGGGGGGCCCAAGGCGGTAGAGAAGCAGCACCAGACCGGTAAGCTGACCGCCCGGGAACGCCTCGATCTATTCTTTGATCCCGGTACTTTTCGAGAGCTGGATATGATGGTGGAACACCGCTGTATCCATTTTGGAATGGATAAAATGAAAATCCCGGCCGATGGGGTGATCACCGGTTTCGGTCAGGTCAACGGCCGTCCGGTCTTTGTCTTTGCTCAGGATTTTACTTCTCGGGCCGGGACCCTGGGCGAGATGCATTCCCGCAAGATTTGCAAGGTCATGGACCTGGCCCTCAAAGCCGGGGTTCCCTTTGTCGGGTTCAACGACTCCGGCGGGGCGCGCATCCAGGAAGGGGTGGACTCCCTGGCCGCCTACGGGCAGATTTTCTATCGCAATGCTGTCGCCTCCGGAGTCATCCCGCAGATTTCCGGAATTATGGGCCCCTGCGCCGGAGGGGCGGTCTATTCGCCGGCCATGACCGATTTTGTCTTCATGGTCAAAAATACCAGCTACATGTTCATCACCGGGCCGGATGTCATCAAAAGTGTGACCGGGGAAGAGATCAGCTTCGAGGAGCTGGGCGGGGCGATGTCCCATAACGTTAAAAGTGGGGTGGCCCATTTTGCCGCCGATTCTGATGAGGACGCCATCAATCAGATCAAGCGACTACTCAGCTTCTTGCCCAACAACAATATGGAGGATCCTCCGGTCCAACCCTGCAGTGACCCGGTAAGCCGCCAGGACCCGGCCCTGGATTCGATTATCCCGGACAACCCTCGGGCCAGCTATGACATGAAAGACGTTATCCGCTCCATAGTGGATGATGGCGATTTTTTTGAGCCTCACGAGCTGTATGCGCAGAATATGGTAGTGGGTTTTGCCCGCCTTAATGGCCGGCCCATCGGCATCATCGCCAATCAACCGCTGGTGCTGGCCGGTTGCCTGGATGTCAACGCCTCCGACAAGGCGACCCGTTTCATCCGCTTCTGTGATGCCTTCAATATCCCGCTGCTGACCATCGCCGATGTGCCCGGCTATCTGCCCGGCAGCGACCAGGAATGGAGCGGCATCATCCGCCACGGGGCCAAGCTGCTCTGGTGTTATTCGGAAGCTACCGTCCCCAAGATTACTCTGATAACCCGGAAGGACTATGGCGGCTCCTATCTGGCCATGTGCTCCCGCGACCTGGGCGCGGACATGGCCATTGCCTGGCCCACCGCCGAAATCGCCGTCATGGGCGCCGAGGGTGCGGCCAATATTATTTTCCGCCGCGAAATTCAGGGGGCTGAAGATCCTGAAGCCAAACGCCAGGAAAAGATTGAGCTGTACCGGGAATTGCTCTACAATCCCTATATCGCTGCCTCGCGCGGCTATATTGATCAGGTTATCCTGCCTCGGGAAACCCGGCCCCGGCTGATCGAGACTCTGGAAATCCTGTGTACTAAAAAAGAGAATTTGCCGCCAAAAAAACACGGCAATATTCCCATGTAGCAAAAGAGGTTAACATGGCTCGCCAAGACAAGGTACTGGCCGCGATTACCGCTGCCGTTCAGGCCTATATTCAGGATGATGAAGTTGTCTTAATGGCCCAGGCCGCGGCTCCCCCGGAGCCCGAGGTAAGGGTCCCCGCCGTCATCCACAATCTCTGGGGCCTGGCCGGCCGTCAGATGGCCATGCAATTGCGGGTGCTGATCCAGCGTCGCAGTCTGAAATAGGCCATGAGCCCAGCAGGGCCCAAAATTTTTGACATAATTTTAGGAGACTAGACATGGCAGGTAAAAATCCCATAAAATTTACCGATACCACCTTTCGGGATGGTCATCAATCCTCCCTAGCCACCCGCATGCGGACCGAAGACATGCTGGACATGGCGGAACGCATGGATAACATGGGCTTCTGGTCCATGGAGGTCTGGGGAGGCGCCACCTTTGATGTCACCCACCGGTTCCTGGCAGAAGATCCCTGGGAACGTATCCGCACTCTAAAAAAATATATCAAGAAGACCCCCTTCATGATGCTGTTGCGGGGCCAGAATCTGGTGGGCTACCGGCATTACCCTGACGATGTCGTGGAGCCCTTTGTGAAATACGCCGCCGAGTGCGGCATCAACATCTTCCGGGTCTTCGACGCCTTGAACGACATGCGCAATTTTGAGACCTCCTTCAAGGCCATCCAGGATTGTAAAAAAGCCGGTATGGATGTCCATATTCAGGCCGCGGTCTGCTACTCGCTGACCCAGCGCCGCATGGGCGGGGAAGTCTACACCAAGGAATATTATGTTGATTTTGCCAAACGCGCCGTCGACATGGGGGCAGATTCCTTCTGTGTCAAGGATATGGCCGGGATGATTTCCCCTTATGATGCCTACGATCTGATCAAGACCCTGAAGGAAACTATCAACATTCCCATCGAACTGCATACCCACTATACCAGCGGCCAGGCCTCCATGGCTTATCTCAAGGCGATTGAAGCTGGAGTGGATATCATCGATACCTGTCTTTCGCCCTTTGGCCTGCGGACCTCCCAGCCAGCTATCGAGCCGATTCTGGTATCAGTTGAAAAAACTGACCGGGAATCGCCGCTGGATTTGGCCACTCTGATCGAGTTGGTCCAGGATTTGGAGAAGGTTGCCCCCAAATATCGGGATTTCCTGGACACCAGCAAGATGGCGGTGATTGACACCGGGGTGCTCTTGCACCAGATTCCGGGGGGCATGTATTCCAATTTAGTCTCGCAGCTCAAGCAGGCCGATGCCCTTGACCGGATTCTGGAGGTGATGCATGATTTGCCCCAGACCCGGAAGGAATTGGGGTATCCGCCCCTGGTCACCCCCACCAGCCAGATCGTTGGCATCCAGGCCGTGCAGAACGTGCTCTTCGGGCGCTACAAAATGATTTCCGGCCAGGTCAAGGATATGGCTTATGGTCTTTATGGCAAGACCCCGGCCCCCATGGACCCGGAAGTCCAAAGGCTGATCCTTAAGGGCTACGAGCGGGGCGAGGAGCCGATTACCTGCCGGGCTGCCGATGTCCTGGAACCAGAGTTGGAAAAGGCGCGGGAGGCCACCAAGGGTCTGGCCAAAAATATCGGTGACGTCCTGATTTATGCCCTCTACCCGACCACCGGATTACGATTCTTGAAGTGGAAGTATGGTCTGGAAGAAATCCCCGAGGACGTCAAGCCCATTACCATGGAACATATTAAACTGGAAGATGAAGTTATCAATAAAATCAAGCAGAAAAACCTCTTCCAGAAAGTTAAAGACTACCTCGAACGCCTGGACCGCCCGGCCCCGGAAAAAGGCGAGAGTCTGCGGACCTTCAATGTTTTTGTCGATGGCGAATATTTTGAGGTGGAGGTGGAGTGTACTTCGGGAGCGCCGGTGATTACTGCGGCTACCCCCATGGCCGCTGCACGCCCCGCCGCGGCTGCGCCCCAGCCGACGGCCGCGCCCCTGAAACCAGCCCCGGCCGCGGCTCCGGCTAAACCAGCCCCGGCAGCGGAAGTGGCTCCAGGGGAGGTGCCCCTGCGCTCCCCGATGCCCGGCATGGTGATCAGTTATAGTGTCAACGTCGGCGACCAGGTCAAGGTAGGCGACCCTATCTGTATCCTGGAAGCCATGAAAATGCAGAATAATCTGCCTTCCCCAGCCAGCGGCACGGTCAAGGCCATCAATTATGAACCCGGCGCTTCGGTTGGCAAGGACGCCATTTTATTGGTGATCGCCACTTAAAGATTAACCCCTGGCCGTCAGGCCTGGGATTTCCACCCAGACTCTTATGGCCGCCGGGAACAGCCTTGGGCTGCAGGCGGCCAAGCCCAACCCTGTATATCAGTGTCCTCCTGTTCAACCTGTTTATACCGATTAGCTTTCAAACCTTATCCCCTCTCCCCTGCCAGCGGGGGAGAGGGCGAGGGTGAGGGGGCATTTTAGCTCTTTGATCGCAACTTGGTATTAGACGCAGTTGTGTTCAAAAGTTAACTTATTAATATAACTATAATATACAGCATTCCACCCTTAGCCGGCTAGATTTTTTGACCCTACGCCGGACCAGGCTTGCCACCATGGTTAAGGGGTATTTGGACCTTTACCCCATTCCCCAAAACTTGTCTGCCTTTGGTTTCTCAAAATATATCCTGCAACCTCTGGCATTGAAGTCTCTTTATCAATCTGAGAAGATTTTCCCGGACCTGTGGATGGGGTGAAATATAACTATTTGAGATATTAGGAAAAGATAGCTATGATCGGTTTGGCATTCCGGTTGCTTGATTATCTTGATCATGTTAGCCAAAAAATAAAAAATTCATCAAGCAGCCGCCGGATTTCTTCCGGGAAGAAGTTAATAGAAGTAAAAGGTAACCGAAAATTCAATGGTGGTCTAGGGAGCTTTATTAATGGAGGTAAGCTAACCATGAGCTGGATAAAAAGAGTGGCCTTAGTTGTATTATTAGGTGTATTCCTGGCCGGCTGTGCCGGACAAAACCCCTATACTTATCAGGGGGCGGCAGTCGGGGGAGCACTGGGTGCAGGCACCGGGGCCCTGATTGACAGCAACAATCGCTGGCGCGGGGCTATGATCGGCGGTTTAGGCGGGGCGGCCCTGGGTGGAGCGGTCACCGAGATCAGCCGCCGGGCCGCGGAAGATTCAATGCTACGGCAGAGCGGGCAAGCTCACCAGCCCTACTATACTAACCAGTATCAGGGCCAGTGATAATGGTTAACAAGTTGAGAAATACCAGGGCTTCGAGTCCTTAGCATGGCTGACTTTCCCACCCTGGCGCCCGTGCCTCGGGTAGTGAAGCTGGCCGGTGTCGATCTCGCTGATCACACCTTTGTAGTCAGCTACGGGTTTGAGCTAAACCCCCTGGTGGACTCCATCCGCCAGGTGGGGGTTACTCTCCCCTCCACTACTGCGTCGGCGGGCCGATGGCCGCTGGCAGGTGGTCTGTGGTTACAAGCGCCTGCTGGCTCTAGATTGCCTGGGCTGTAAGCAGTTCTCGGCCTGGGTCTGGCCGGAGACCGCTTCTACCGCTGCGGTTTTGCTGGCAGCGCTGCACGACCACGCCTGGGGGCGGGGATTCAATATGGTGGAGCGGGCCGAAATGATCCGCCGATTGCTCCTTTACTGGGATCAGAACTCCGAAATCCGGGAATTCTTTCCACTGTTAAATGTGCCCCCTTCCCCCAAGTACCTGGAACGTTATCGGCAACTGGCCGCCCTGGGGGAGCCCTTCCGAGAATTGGCCGCCCAGGACCGGTTGGGGCTGGAGGTGGCCGCCAGCCTGAGTCAGTGGCCCGCCTCAGACCGCCTGGCCCTGTTACCTTTTCTGTCCCTCTCACCCTTAAGTTACAGCAAACAGGTGGAAATCGTTGAGAACCTCACCACCCTTAGCCGCCGGGAGGGGATCAGTCCCCAGACCATCCTCTCCCGGCCCCTGATCAGGGGCATCATGGCTGATCCCAGTCTCCGACCTCCTCAAAAGATCAGTTGCGTGCGGCAGCAGTTGCGGCAGTGGTGTTTCCCCCGATTCAGCATTACCCAGCAAAATTTTGATGCTTACCTCAAGTCCTTGGGGCTATACCAGCAATCCGACCTGCGGCTCCTGCCCCCCCGGCGTTTGAGGGCAACACCTTCAGGTTGGAATTGCAGTTTGACCATCCCCAGCAGCTGGCTTCCCGTCTGCGTCAAATACTGGCGCTCACCGATCGCGCCGAATTCCAGGCTTTGACCCGCCTTTAAGACCCAGAAATAAAAATATAAAGAATCCCAATGGATTACAATCTGCTCCCCAACTGATCTCATCGGGAGAGGAGTTATGGGGCGGCAACTCAGCAAGGCGTTGGTTTGACTATCTTCCCCTTACCCAGCGGTTGACTTTTTCTCCGCCATTACTATTTTTATGATATAAAAAATATTCATGCTGGTTTGGTTATAAAGACGGTGATTATAACGCCCTGGACGCTGGGTTTAAACGGCAGCAAGGTAGAAAGTGGCTAGGTGATTAACTCTGGGGCATTTTTGCGTGCCTTTTTGCTCTCAATGGGTTAATCTATTTGTACATGTGAGCTTCACCAGGATTTTTCAAGCTAAACTTGCCGCGGGGAAAACCACATGGATCAAGACAGGGCACCCAATCGGCTAATCCATGAAAGTAGTCCATATCTCAAGCAGCATGCCTATAACCCGGTAGATTGGTATCCCTGGGGACCCGAAGCGCTGGAACGGGCCCGGCAGGAGGACCGCCCCATTCTACTCAGTATCGGCTACTCCACCTGCCACTGGTGCCATGTCATGGCCCACGAGTGTTTCGAAAACCCCCAAATTGCCCAGATCATGAACGAGCACTTCGTGAACATTAAGGTAGATCGGGAAGAACGCCCAGACCTGGATGAAGTTTACATGAACGCCGTCCATCTCCTAACCGGGCGCGGCGGTTGGCCCCTAACGGTGTTTTTAACCCCAGATCTCAAACCTTTTTACGGCGGCACCTATTTCCCTCCCGAGGACCGAGCCGGCTTGCCCGGGTTTCCCTGGCTGCTCAAGGCCCTGAGCGAAGCCTATCACCGCAAAAAGCCAGATATTAATATTGCGGCTCAGAGTTTGAGTCAGAAGATCAATATCCTGGGAGAGATTCCCGAAGCCACCCAGGAACCGAAGATTGAAGTCTTGGATCTCGCCTATCAGAAAATGATCCAGGATTTTGACATGCAAAACGGCGGGTTCGGTTCGGCCCCCAAATTCCCTCCCTCTCTGGATTTGGACTTTATGGCGCGCTATTATTATCGCACCGCCGACCACGAGGTTCGGGATAAACTGACCCTCACCCTGACCCGGATGGCCCGCGGCGGCATTTATGATCAGCTCCGGGGAGGATTTCATCGTTACACCGTTGACGGGGTATGGCTGATCCCCCATTTTGAAAAAATGTTGTATGACAATGCCCTGCTGGCCCGGCGTTATCTCGAGGCCTTCCAGATCACCAGCGACCCCTGGTTCGCCCAGATTGCCCGGGAGACCCTGGATTATGTGCTGGCCGAAATGACTGCTCCCGAGGGTGGATTTTATGCCGCCCAAGATGCCGACAGCGAAGGCGTAGAGGGCAAGTTTTTTGTCTGGACTCCGGAGCAGATAAAGGAGGCGGTCGGCCCTGACTATGCCGAGTTGGTGACCGCAGCCTACGGGGTAACCACGGCCGGAAACTTTGAGCATGGCGCCAGCGTCTTGCACCAGCCCTTATCCAGCAGCGACCTCGCCCGGCGCTTCTCAATGTCAGAAGAAGAACTCATGGATGTTTTGGGGCAATGTCGGAAAAAACTGTTGGCCGTCCGGGAGAACCGGGTCCGACCCCACCGGGATGAGCAGATCATCACTGCCTGGAATGGGTTGATGATTGCGGCCCTGGCCTACGGCAGCCAGGTCCTGGGAGAGGACCGTTATTACCGGGCGGCAAGTAAAAGTGCCCGTTTCATCCTGGATAATCTCTTACAGGAAGGCCACTTGAAGCGTATCTGGGCCCAAGGGCAGGCCAGCCCTTTGGGCTTTTTGGATGACTATGCCTGCCTGGTGGCCGGACTGCTGGATCTATTTGAAACCGACTTCGAGCCGGGCTGGTTATTACCGGCAATCTTATTAACCGGTCTGATGGAAGAACGTTTTTATGATGCCCGGCAGAAATTATACCTGTATACCGCCCACGAGCATGAACAATTGATTGCCCGTCCCAAAAACTTTTTTGACCAGGCCTTGCCTTCTGGAAACTCGGTAGCGGTGCACAATCTCATTCGCCTGTTTTGGCTTACCGAAAATTGTCTCTATCAGGAACGGGCCCGAGAAACCCTTTCCCGGTTTCAGGGGCTGATCACTAACAATCCCCGGGCCCTGGCATACCTTCTGTCAGCCCAGGAGGCCTATTTGGCCCCGACTCTGGCTCTGACCTTGGTAGGCGACCCGGCAGATACCGCTCTGACCGAGATGCTGGCCGCGCTCTACCGCCGCTATCTTCCCTATCGCCGCCTGGTGGTCAAAAGTCCGCACAATTGTGAAGCCCTGGCCGGCCTGGTAGCCGCGGTGCGAGAATATGAAACCATTGACGATAAACCCACGGCCTTTGTCTGCCACGGGTTCAGCTGCCTGGAACCGGTGCATACGGCTACCGAACTCGAGGCCCACCTGGATAAATTGCCCCGACCATAAGATAAGGGAAATCCCCTGGATTCTCCTCTCCCAAACCCTTAAAAGGGGGGAGCTGGAGGTCAGGGCGGGGGGCGGCGGTCCCCCGGCCCGCCCCTCAAATCAACCTGTTAAATACTACGATTAATAAAAATACCAGATTTTTTATAAACTTACTGGAGCCTTATACCGATTGGCTTTCAAATGAGTAATTTTATCCTTTATCCCCTCTCCCCCGCTGGCGGGGGGAAGGGCGAGGGTGAGGGGCATTTTAGCTCTTTGATCGCAACTTGGTATTAGCCCCTTAGAGCGGTGACAATCGCCCGGCAAAAGGCAGGCAGATCCTCGGGTTTGCGGGAGGTGATGAGTTTGCCGTCCACGGCCACTTCGGCGTCAATGAAATTGGCCCCGGCATGCACCAGATCGTCTTTGATGGCAAAAAAGGCGGTTACGGTTTTCCCCTGGACGACTTCGGCGCTGGCCAACATCCACCCCCCATGGCAGATAGCCGCCACTACTTTACCCTGCTTAGCCATGTCCTTGACCAGCCCGACCATGGCCGGATAACGGCGCATAATATCCGGGGCATAGCCGCCCGGAATGATGATGGCGTCAAAATCAGCGGCCTTGACCTCATCGGCGATCTTATCAACGGTCACCGGATAGCCGAATTTGCTGGTATGTTCTTTGGCGCTGCCGGAACCGACCACCACTACCGCGGCCCCTTCCTCCTTAAAGCGCAGCAAAGGATACCAGACCTCTAATTCCTGATAGAGATTTTCCACCAAGATGGCGATTTTCTTACCTGACAAACTCATAGCTCCTCCTGCTGAGGGGTTCGAGTTTCGAAAATAAAACCATCAACTCTTAAAAATTAAACACCTTGCGAATGGCCCGGCTGATCCGAAAGGCATCCGGGAGGTAATGTTCTTCCAATTTTAAGAGCGGAAATACCGTGTCAAAGCCAGTAACCCGCTCAATCGGGGCCGCCATTGACAGGAAGGCCTTCTCCATGAGGCGAGCTATGATCTCGGCCCCCAGGCCGCCGGTACGGCAGGCTTCATGGACCACCACCCCGCGGCCGGTTTTTTGGATGGATTCCACCAGGGTGGCATCGTCCAAGGGGGAAATGGTCATGAGGTCAATAACTTCCACGCTGATCCCTTCTTCCCCTACCTCTTCCGCGGCCCGCAGGGTCTCCCGAACCATCGCGCCCCAGGCGATGGCGGTAACCTGGTCCCCGGCCCGGACAATTTTGGCCTGCCCCAGGGGCACGGTGAATTCTCCCTCCGGCACTTCTTCCCGGATGGCCCGATAGATGCGCTTCGGTTCCAGAAAGATCACCGGATCGGGATCCCGCAAGGCCGAAATCAACAGGCCCTTGGCATCATAAGGACTGGCCGGGATTACCACCTTGATCCCCGGGATATGGGCTAAAATTGCCTCGGTACTTTCCGAGTGGTGTTCCGGAGCGTGGATGCCGCCGCCATAGGGCATGCGGATCACCAGAGGTAAGGAGTAACGTCCTCGGGTGCGGTTGCGGTAGCGGGAGATATGGGAAATGATCTGGTCCAGGGCGGGGTACAGGAAGCCCATGAATTGAAGCTCGGCCACCGGCTTAAAGCCTCCCACCGCCAACCCCAAAGAGGTGCCGACAATCCCCGATTCTGCCAGGGGCGTATCGATTACCCGGTCGGGCCCAAAACGGGCCTGCAGGCCGTCGGTAACCCGAAAAACGCCGCCCAGTTGCCCGACGTCCTCTCCCAGCAAAATAATCTGGTTATCCCGGGCCATTTCCTCCGCTAAGGCTAGGTTCAGCGCCTCCACCATATTAAGCTTAGGCATGGCCTGACTCTCTCTTGGCAGCCACGATCCGCTGGCAGTAGGCTTTCTGCTCGACCAGGTAAGGAGGCAGATGGGCAAAATGGTAATCAAAAATCTCATCCGGATTATATGAGATTGCCGCCTCGGCTTCCCGGGCCTGCTCTTGGGCCCATTGCTGATGTTGAGCCTGTCGCGCCGCCTCGGTCTCGGCGGTCACCAACCCCCGGTTTTCCAGATAAATCCTGACTCTCCGCAGGGGATCAAATCGCTTTTGCTCTTCGAGTTCCTCCGCCGAGCGGTACCGGGTGGGATCATCGGCGGTGGTGTGCGGCCCCAGGCGATAGGTTACCGCTTCGATCAGACTGGGACCCTGGCCGGAACGGGCCCGAGTGACGGCGGCACCAGTGGCCAGATAGACCGCCAGCAGGTCATTGCCATCGATCTGCATGCCGGGAAAGCCATAGGCGATGGCCTTCTGGGCCAGAGTCGGGGCCGCGGTTTGCCGGGTCCGAGGCACAGAAATGGCATACTGATTATTCTGAATGAAAAAAATCGCCGGGGTTTTAAAGGTCCCGGCAAAATTCATGGCTTCGTGGAAATCGCCTTTGGAAGTGCCGCCATCCCCCAGATAGATCAGGGTCACGGAATTCTCGGCTTTAAGCTTGGCGGCCCAGCTGAGCCCGATGCCATGCAGAGTCTGAGAACTGACCGGCGCACAGACCGGCAGCACCCGCACCTCCAGGGGGAAGTGACTGCCCCATTCACAGCCCATCCAATAGAGATAGATCAGCTTCAGCGGCACGCCCTTGAGCAGCATGGCCCCGGTTTCCCGGAAAGAGGGCACCAGCCAATCCTGGGGTTCCAGGACCGCAGCGCTGCCGATATTTGCTGCTTCCTGCCCCAAGGTGGGGGGGTAGGTGCCCATGCGACCGGCCCGCTGTAAGATAAGGGCCTGTTGATCAGCCTGGCGCAAAGCCACCAGGCGATCGTAAAGTTCAAGCAAAGCCACATCATCCAGTTCCGGGGGGCGCAACTCCTCATCAATCTCGCCTTCCGGGGAGAGGATGGATAACCGCCGACCAGCTAGGGGATCATAGTCCTCAAAGAGCATTTTAACTCCTATCGGGTAATCCTAACCCTGGGCCCATTTTTTCAACGCCTCATAGGATACATTGCCACAGAGCCACTCATTGGTGCGGGTATTATAGAAAAAAGGGACGCCGCCACAGCGTCCCTGATCATACTGCCGGTAGAGGGTGGCATTGGCCTGATTATGCCAGATCTCCAGGTCTTCGATATTGACCCCCAGCTCATCCTGCAGACGAGCCAGCAAAGGTTCCATCTGCCGGCAATGGACACATTCCCGGCCATAAAAGTGCAGCAGATGCGACCTTTTCGTAGCCATGGGTGGATATCCCCCTTGGTCATAAATGTCAGTTATAGTAAGGTCTGGTATGGCTTTTGTCAAGCCAGATGGCAAAGATAGGGGTTTTGCTAAAGCTTGCCCAAAATCACAATTTATTTTACAAGGTCTGGGGCTTTTCGACGCTGGGAGTGAACCGGCCAGCAGCCTGGTTCGTTGGATAGGGCTAATGGCTTGCCCCTGGCAAGGGGTAATCCCGCAAAATCTGTAACAATTGATCCTCGCAGCCGCCAAAGAAGTGATCAGTGCCAGAGATCACGACCACCTCCGGCGCGTTGCGGTGGCCAGCCAGCAGTGCCTGTAAGTCGCTCACTGGACAGAGCTCATCCCGATCGCCCACCACAATCAGCGCCAGACCCGGCACCTGGGGCAAGATGGCCAAGTCCAGGAAGGCAATGGGGGGCGAGACCAGCAAGGCCCCGTTCGCCTCCAGCCCTTGGGCCAGCGCTAGAGCTGTCACATAAGCCCCAAAAGAGTATCCTACCAGGTAACAGGGCTTCAGGTTCTGGGCAATTAGCCATCCCAGGGCGGCGGCCAGATCATCCACCTCCCCCGGGCCGCCGCTATAGGTGCCGGAACTGCGGCCAACGCCGCGAAAATTAAACCGCAGGGTTGCCCAGCGCCGGGCCTGGAAAGCCTGTCTGGCGGTCCAGACCACATTATTGTCCATGCTCCCCCCAAATAACGGATGTGGGTGAGCGATGACTACGCCGCCGTCAGGTCCCGGCGTGAAACGCCCTTCCAGGCTGACCTCTGGCCCCGGAATTATGACTTTTTCTTCCATATTTCTCTCTAATTATGCTATCTTTGATTAAACTCCAATAATTATAGCATAGCTTGGGTTAATCAGGCTATGGGCAAGACTAAGGAGCGTTACTCCAGCGCCCCAGAGGTAGCAGTATCTAAAATGGCGGTAAAAAATAAGGTTGGCTTTAAACTCATCGGCGTCAATTTATTATCCCTGCTGCTCGCCCTGGTGGGACTGTTGTTGGTGATGCGGTTTTTAGCCACTCGACAGATCCTGGAGTGGCACCAGCAGCGGGTAGGCCTGGTGGCCCGACTGGTATTGGCGGATTACCTGGAGAAGAACCAAAAGGTGGTCCAGGCGGCGGATTTGTTGTCCAATACTCCCAGTTATGCAGAACTGTTGTTCCTCAATGATTTTGAATCTCTCAGGTTTCTGGCCACTCCCCAGATGAAAGAGGCCGGTCTGCATATCCTGACCATCACCGACCGCCGGGGAGTGATCGTGGTTCGGGTTCATGCCCCCGGGGCCATCGGGGTAGATATTTCCGGGAACCCCCTGGTGCGGGCCGCCTTAAAAGGTAAGCGGGCCAGCCGTATCACCCAGTGGCAAGATAGCATTGCTCTGAGCGCCACTGCCCCCATTTTTTATGGAAAAGAGGTGGTGGGCGTAGTCCTTACCGGTTTATTGATCGACCGGGGCTTTGTTGAATCCATCTCCCGCGGCCCCGGAGCAGAGGTGGCGATTTTTTATGCCGACCGGGTGATTGTCAATTCGTTTAAGGATATCCCCGAGTCTGCTCTCCAGGAACTCAAATTGGGTAAAAACCGAGCCGCCACCTCCGGCCAAGAATCGGCGCGGGTACAAAGCATTGTTTTGGGTGACCAGACTTATACCATTACCTATTTACCTCTGGAACAGGAAGAGAAACCTTGGGAAAACCTGATTGTGGTGGGGATCAGCCATAAAGAGGTGGCTAATGCTAGGCTGGCCCTTAACTTAGTGATCTTTGGGGTCGGCGGCGGCAGTGCCCTTCTGGGAATTTTTCTGAGTTTCCTGCTATCCCAGGGCATGCGGCGACAGATCGCTCACCTGGCCGAAGGTACCCGCCAGGCCGCCCGCGAGGAATTGCCCGGCGATATTCCGGTTACCAGCCGCGATGAGTTGGGAGAACTGGCCAGGTCTTTTAATACCATGACTCGCGCCCTCAGGGAAAAAACCCAGCTTCTCCAGGAGGAGCGCGACCGTATTGCCGCCAACGCCGATTTTCTCTCCATGATTGTCCATGACATCAAGGCCCCGCTGACCGGAGTGCGCCTGACCATCGAGGCCTTGCAGGATGAGACTCTCCCTCCGGAAGTGAAGCGCAAATTGCAAGGCATCATGAAGAGCAGCGAAAATTTGCTCTTGCACGTCCACAATGTCTTAGATGTTTCTCGTTTTGAGTCCGGCCATTTGGAGCTGCAGCCCGAGAGCTTGGTGCCTGGAATGGTTATCAATCGGATAATTCAACATTATGCTGAAATAGCGCAGCACCAGGGGGTCAATCTCCAGGCCGAGCTGGCTTCCGGACTACCCCAGATCTGGGCCGACGAACGTTACCTGGAACGGGTCTTGTTTAATCTGATCGACAACGCCCTGGAGGCTACTCCGCCCGGGGGTCAGATCTCGGTCGTGGCCCAAACCCAGACTCTGGATGGCGGCAGACCTGCGGTTGAAATTATTGTCGCGGACACCGGCAGTGGGATGGTCCCTGAAACTTTGGAGAGCCTGTTTCAAAAGTACCCGGACCGGACTAATCATTCCTCCCGGCACCGGGCGGCCGGCTCCGGCCTTGGTCTATACATCTGTAAAACTATTGTGGAGGCCCATCAGGGAAAGGTTTGGGCGGAGTCTCAACCCGGTCAGGGGACTTGCATCCATGTGTGCTTGCCTACCAGTGGACCAGCGATGCCGGAGTCGGATGCAAATGATGAACTTTCTCCGCCTTAGAAAGATTTAGTCGGATAGAAATCTAATCGGCTTGGACCTCCGGTATTGGCGGGCGGATCATGGAGGGAATTACTTTATTCTATAACATGTTGATCATCAAGACTTTTCCTGTTATTATTAATTCCGAGGGACATCCGTGAGCGTCAAGATTTTAGTGGTAGATGATGATCAGCGGACCCGAGAAGCGTTGACTGCGATCTTGCTTCGGGCCGGGTATGAGGTCACGCCTCTAGCCTCTGGAGACCGGCTGGAAGAAAACCTGCGCACCGAGCAATACACCGGAGCCGTGATCGACTACCATCTGCCCACCCGCAACGGCCTGGAACTGGCCCATTCCCTCAAAGAGATTCTGCCCAGTTGCCAGGTTGTTTTGATCTCCTCGGAAACCCGCACCATGAAAGCCGCCAAAGCCGTACCCCAGGTGATCAACCGTTTCCTTCCCAAACCGTTTTCGAAGCACACCCTCTTGCGGGTGATTTCGGAACTGTGCCCCCTCAAGCCGGATTGATACTGTTTGGAATTTTGGTTTTTTTTGTTAAAATAATTATGATATCAGTATGTTAATCTTGTTGTTATCGGGGTATTTCGAACCGTAAATTTTAGTCCGATTATCATTATCTTAGAGCAATCTGCCTATGGGTCCTAAGCAACCAGGATCAGCATTGCCTTCTCAGGTACTGGCTTTTATCCAGGAACACCAAATGTTTCAGCCCGGTGACCGGGTCCTGCTGGGGGTATCCGGCGGGCCGGATTCCATGGCCCTTTTGTATCTCCTGAATCGATTAAAACAGACCTGGCGTTTATCTCTGGGAGTAGCTCATTTTGAGCATGGGTTAAGAGATGGGGAATCGCAGCAAGAAGCGGCCTGGGTAGCGGAGCAGGCTGCTATCCTGGGGCTGCCTTGCTACCAGGAGCGGGGAGAAGTGCGCCATTATGCCCAGCGCCATAAACTTTCTCTGCAGGTGGCAGCTCGGCAACTCCGCCTGGCCTTCTTTGCGCGGCTGCGCCAGGAGCTAGATTATCCTAAACTGGCTCTGGGACACACCGCCGATGACCAGGTGGAACTGTTTTTTCTGCGCCTGTTGCGAGGGGCTGGGCCGGAAGGTCTGAAAGGCATGTGGCCTTACAGTCCTACCGGAGTGGTGCGCCCCTTGTTGGGAATTGCCAAGGCCGAAATACTGGCCTGGCTGGACCACGAAGGCCTGCCTTATTGCCAGGATTCCAGTAACTTGAGTCGCAAATACCGCCGCAATCAATTGCGGTTGGATCTGCTGCCGGAGCTACTACGACATTACAACCCGCGTCTTAAAGAGGCGGTCTGGCGGACCCAGGCTCTTCTCCAGGAGCAGGAGGACTATCTGGCTCAGGAAAGCGCCCGGCAACTGGCGCTGTTGCGTCAGGAAATTCCCGGCGACAAACTGCAACTGGACCTGGAGCGCTTCCTGATCCTTCATCCTTATATACAGAAGAGAGTGCTGCGGCTGGCCCTGGGTGGGGCGAGCCGCAAGCTGACGGACCTTACCTGGCGTCACCTGCATGCCGCCCTGGCCCTTTGCCAGAACAAGACCGGGGGGAGAGAGATTTCTCTTCCCGGGGGCTGGCGCCTGGCTCGGGAAGGAGGCCATCTGGTGCTTCACTGCGGTTCTTCTCAACCGCCGCCTACTGGCGAATTTGTCCTGCCCTGCCAGGATCAGGGGACCTTTTCCGGGCTGGGCTGGACCTTGAAGTGGAGTACCTACCCGGCAAAGCCGGTGGCTGTTCAGGCCGCCACCCCCCAGATGGTCTTGATGGACAGAAAAAAGGTAGAATTTCCGCTGGTTTTACGCCCGGTGCGGCCCGGTGACCGATTTCAACCGCTGGGGATGGCAGGCACCAAAAAACTCCAGGATTTTCTGGTTGACGCCAAAATCCCCCGCCGCCAACGCCCATTTTTTCCATTGCTTTTGAGCCAGGGACAGATTATCTGGGTCGTCGGCCAGCGTCTGGCCGACCCGGTCAAGGTAACCCCGCACACCACCACAATCCTGCAGATTAACGCTGCTCGGGACTGATACCGGTTTCTGGTTCCGGGTTTCGGTTGTCTGTAACAAATTGTTCGGGATATTCATAAATTAATATCGTTACCGGTTGCCTCTGAAACCAGAAAGGGTATAAGAGCCACAGTCCATTGTTTGGTTCTTGCTAAAAGACTTGGTCCCTAATTTAAAAATTACCGGCCACCCTGGCCCTCATACCGATTAGCTTTCAAATGAGTAATTTTATCCTTTATCCCCTCTCCACCGCTGGCGGGGGAGAGAGCGATGGTGAGGGGGCATTCTAGCTCTTTGATCGCAACTTGGTATCAATATCCTGAATCTGGCAAAAACTTGACATTTCCTGATGATGAGATAATCTTATAAATTTAAATCAGGGCCGGAGGCGGTTAATGGCAATCGATTATAAAGCCACCTTGAATCTACCCAAGACTAAATTTCCCATGAAGGCCAACCTGGCCCGTCTGGAGCCAGAGATCTTGAGCCGTTGGACAGAAATGGACATTTACTCGCAACTGCGAGCTCAGAATCAGGGACGTCCGCGCTTTATTCTGCACGACGGCCCTCCCTATGCCAATGGGCATATCCATGTCGGCCACGCGCTGAACAAAATATTGAAGGATATCATTATTAAATCCCGGCAGATGAGCGGTTTGGACTGCCCCTATGTGCCGGGCTGGGATTGCCATGGGCTCCCCATCGAACATGAAGTGGACAAACAACTCAAGCGGCAAGGACTAAAGCTGTCACGCTCCGAGATCCGCCAGCGATGCCGGGAGTATGCCCTCAGGTTCATCGATATTCAGCGGCAGGAGTTTATCCGCCTGGGAGTGTTGGGCGACTGGCAGCATCCCTACCTGACCATGTCTAATGACTATGTCGCGGGGATCATCCGGGAATATGGGCGCATTGCTCTGTCCGGCGCGGTTTATCGCAGCAAGAAACCCATCTACTGGTGCAGCACCTGCCACACTGCCCTGGCCGAAGCCGAAGTCGAATATCATGACCACGAGACTCCTTCGATTTTCGTGAAGTTTCCCTTATTATCGGATCTGGCCGGCGATTATCCCGAGTTGGCCGGCTTTCCGATCTCGCTGGTCATCTGGACCACCACCCCCTGGACCCTGCCCGCCAATCTGGCCGTTGCCCTCAATCCCCGGTTTGACTATGCGGCTGTCCAGGTCGGGGAGGAAATCCTGATTTTGGCTGTCGACCTGGCCGAACCAGTACTCCACACCCTGGGATTACGAGGTGTGGAAAAGGCCTTGATTCCTGCCTCTCGATTGGAAGGGCTGGTCTGTCAACACCCCTGGATTGATCGCCGGTCGCAGGTAATTCTGGCCGATTATGTCACCCTGGAAGCCGGCACCGGGTTGGTCCATATTGCCCCCGGCCATGGCCAGGAGGACTTTGAGAGCGGCCGGCGCTATGGCCTGGAGACCTACTCCCCGGTGGATGATGATGGACGGTTTCTTCCGGAAGTGGAGGAATTTGCCGGTCAGCAGGTGTGGGCGGCCAACGCCGGCATCATCGATCTGCTGCAAAAACGCGGGGCTTTGTTGGGGTCTGAAAAGATCAGCCACAGCTACCCCCATTGCTGGCGTTGTAAACAGCCGGTGATCTTTCGGGCTACCGAGCAATGGTTTATCTCCATGGAACATAATGATCTGCGGACCAAGGCCCTTAAGGCTATCGATCAGGTGGCCTGGATGCCGCGCTGGGGTCGGGAGCGCATCCATGGCATGATCGAAAATCGTCCGGACTGGTGCATTTCCCGGCAGCGGGCCTGGGGGGTGCCGATCATCGCCTTTCATTGCCAGGCTTGCGGCCGGATCCTGCTTAACCAGCAAGTTATCGATAACATTATTGAACTGGTGCAACAGGAAGGGGCCGAGGCCTGGTGCAATCGCCAAGCCGAACAATTGCTGCCCGCCGGTACCCGTTGCCCTAATTGTGGCGGTAGGGAATTTCGAAAAGAGAATGACATCCTGGATGTCTGGTTCGATTCCGGGGTCAGTTTTGCCCCGGTGCTGGAGACCAATCCTCATCTGGGTTTTCCGGCTGACCTCTATCTGGAAGGCTCCGATCAGCATCGCGGTTGGTTCCACAGCGCGTTGTTGACCGCGGTGGCAACCCGCGGTCAGGCCCCTTATCGGGGGGTCTTAACCCATGGCTTTGCGGTGGACGGCGAAGGCAAGAAGATGGCCAAATCCCTGGGTAACGTCATTGCCCCTCAAGATATCATCAAACGTTTTGGGGCGGAAATTTTGCGGCTGTGGGTGGCGGCCGAGGATTATCGGGATGACGTGCGCCTTTCTGACCAGATTCTTAAACAACTCACCGAGGCCTATCGTCGCATCCGCAATACTGCCCGGTTTTTGTTGGGGAACCTCTATGATTTTGATCCGAGCCAGGATCTGATCCCTGTCTCAGAACGAGAAGAATTGGACCGGCTGGCCCTGTCGTGGCTGGCACAGCTTATCGCTCGGGTGCGGGAAGCCTACGATCGCTTTGAATTCCACCGGGCTTACCACCGCCTACGTCAATTCTGCGCTGTAGAACTCTCTGCCCTGTATCTGGATGTTCTTAAAGATCGACTCTATGTGTCACGGGCCGATTCCCCGGCCCGACGCAGCGCCCAGAGTACTCTATATGACCTGTTGACCAGCCTTACCCTGCTGATGGCGCCGATTCTGTCCTTTACGGCCGAGGAGATCTGGGGGTATTTGCCAGGCCAAGACCGGCCGGCCAGCGTGCATCTGGCAGCCTTCCCGGAGCTACCCCTTGGACATCCGGATGAGCTTTTGTTGAGCAAGTGGGAAACTTTGCTAAAGGTGCGGACAGAGATCTATCGCGCCCTGGAAGAGGCCCGGCGGGTCAAGCTGATCGGCAATTCCCTGGAAGCCCGATTGATTTTGGGGGCTACCGGCGCCCTCTATGATCAGCTTCAGGCCCACACTCCGGAATTATTGACCCTGACCATGGTTTCGGAATTAGAGGTTCAGTCTAAAGCTCTTCCTGGCCTTGTGAGCCAAGAAATTCCCGAGCTAAGCATCAAGGTAGAAAAGGCTCCGGGACAGAAGTGCGAACGCTGTTGGTATTATTCCCGGACCACCGGTGAGGACCCCCGCCATCCCACTCTCTGCGCCCGTTGTCGCCAGGTGCTGGAGAACTATTGATGACCATTTCCAGGCGGTTCCTGTCCCCGAAATATCGGCTCTTGATGCTAATAGTTGGTGCGGGGGTGGGGCTGGATCAGCTCAGCAAGGCAGTCATCTGTCTGGCTTTGTCCCGCTTTGCCATAGTCCCGGTTATTCCAGGGTTTTTTAACCTGGTTCATGTCCACAATCGGGGTGCCGCCTTCGGACTGCTGGCCAACTGGCCCGAGGCCTATGCCAGCATTTTTTTTAGTTTTGCCACCCTGATCGTTTTGGCGGTATTGGCCTATCTGTTCTTTCGGCTGCCAGGAAACGACTACTGGGCCGCGACCGGCTACAGTCTGATCATTGCCGGAGCCTTGGGAAACCTGATCGACCGGGTGCGTTTGGGGGAGGTAATTGATTTTCTAGACTTTTATGTGGGCCGCTACCACTGGCCGGCCTTTAACGTGGCGGACAGCCTCATCTGCCTGGGGGCTGGTCTTTTGTGCCTGGTTATCTGGCGTGCGGAGGGACATGACAATGTATC
The DNA here is from genome assembly GCA_019309545.1 of Deltaproteobacteria bacterium. Lineage (NCBI taxonomy): Bacteria > Pseudomonadati > Myxococcota > Myxococcia > Deltaproteobacteria bacterium. The sequence continues at coordinate 25,695 of JAFDGA010000013.1, read as the reverse complement.
CCATCCTGTTTAAATTGGGTCCGGTGTCGATCTTCACCTATGGTTTTTTTCTGGCCCTGGCCTTTTTATGTGGCATTGGTATGGCCGGTCGGGAGGCCAAACGGCTAGGCGTCCGGGTGGAGCAAATTTATGATCTGTGTTTCTGGATCGTCCTGGCCGCCCTGATCGGCTCCCGATTATTGCATATCTTAATGGCTCCGTCTTATTTTCTGGCCCATCCCCTGGAAATCTTCAAGCTCTGGAAAGGCGGCCTTGCCTTCCAGGGCGGGGTCTTCCTGGCGGTGATCGTATCTATCGTTTATATGCGCCAGCATCAGATGCCTATCCTGGGAACCTTTGATATCCTGGCGGTCGGCGCACCGTTAGGGCAGTCTATCGGCCGCATCGGCTGCTTTATGGCCGGTTGCTGTTATGGCCGGCCCGGCGATCTGCCCTGGTGCGTCACCTTTACCCATCCGGCCACCCTGGCTCCCCAGGGAATCCCTATTCATCCCACCCAACTTTACGAATCGCTGCTGGCCCTGGGTAATTTTGGCATCATCTTGTGGCTGCGCCAACGCAAAAGTTTTGATGGCCAGTTGACCGGCGCCTATCTGGCCTTAGCCGGGTTGATCCGGTTCGGGGTAGAATTTTTCCGGGGCGATTATCGCGGCCCGGTGCTGATGGCGAAAATGCCCCTGACTCAGGTTATTGCCCTGGTTCTGGCCGTTGGGGTCGGAGGCTGGCTGTTGTGGCGCTCTTGGCAGGTCCACTCTGAAAAACGCGATTCCCTGCATACCCCGAAACCTTAACTCCGGGGCTGAACCTTAGGAGGTTACGTTGCAGCTCCAACGTTGGCTCACCGCCCTGATCGGTATCCCCCTCCTGTTGCTCATTCTCCTCAAGGGCTCCCGGCTCAGCTTTGCTCTCCTCATTCTGATGGTAAGCGGCCTGGCTCACTGGGAATATTTGGCACTGGCCCTGCCTGACATCGAATGGCCCCCAAAAGTGCTGGGAATCGGCCTGGGCTTGCTGCTGACCTGGAGTTTTTGCGCCTTCCACCAGAGTTGGCCGATATTTCTGCTGGTACTCAGCCTTTTCGTCTATTTTCTGTTTTATCTGCTCAATTTTGAGCATTCTCCAGGGTTGTTGCCGGAGGTGGGATTGAGTTGCCTGGGTCTGGTGTATGTCCCCTTCCTGCTCGGGCATTTTATCTGGCTGCGGGTTCTGCCCGATGGCCAGTATTGGGTGCTGTGGCTGTTAGCGGTGACTTTTGCTAACGATACCGGCGCCTTCTATGCCGGGCGCTGGTTCGGTCAACGCAAACTCTACCCGGCGGTCAGCCCCGGCAAAACCGTGAATGGCTCCCTGGGAGGGCTTATCGCCAGCCTAGCGGTGGGAGTGGCGGTGGGCCGCTGGCTCCTCGGCGGGATCAATGTCCCGACCCTGGTCGGGGTGACGCTGGTCCTGGCCCTGATCGGACAGTTGGGAGACCTGTTTGTCTCCATGCTCAAACGGCGGGCCCAGATCAAGGACAGCGGGCATTTGCTGCCGGGCCATGGCGGACTGCTGGACCGCCTGGATAGTTTGTTGTTCGCCGCGGCCGGAGTTTATTATATCAAGCTGTTTTTCCTGATGAAACAAACCATATGTTATTTTTAATCACATTGATCAACCAAAGCTCTTTATCTGCTTCTGAAGGGTTGGGGATTTTTATAACTTCCTACCCCTTACCCGAATCAAGGGCATGATCATTTTTTGCAAACTTTAATTGTTTGAGTTAGAATTTTAAATGAGGTAAGAATAGTTTGAAAAATCTGGCAATTCTGGGGTCTACCGGGTCGATCGGCCAGAATGTCCTGGCAGTGGCGGCCCAGTACCCGGCGGAATTTACGGTGGTAGGTTTGGGCGCGGGGAAAAATGCCCGGCTATTGGCCGAACAGATCCGCCGCTTCCGGCCGTCCCGGGTCTCGGTCCAGGATGCCGATACCGCCCAGACCCTGGCAGAACTCTTGCCCTACACCCCTGGCCCAGAAATCATGGTCGGCACCGAGGGGGCCGTGGCCCTGGCCACGGACCCGCACAACCAGCTTCTGGTCTCGGCCATGGTGGGAGCCGTGGGTCTGCAACCCACCCTGGCAGCCCTGGAGCACGGCATCTCAGTGGCCCTGGCCAACAAAGAGACATTAGTGATGGCCGGCCCTTTGGTAATGGCCACGGCCCGGCAGCAGGGTGCAACGATCATCCCCATTGACAGCGAACATAGCGCTATTTTTCAGTCGCTTCAAGGACATCGGGCCCAAGACATCCGGCGTCTCTGGCTGACCGCCTCGGGCGGGCCGTTCTTACGTCACTCCCTGGAGCAGTTGGCGACCGTTACTTCGGCGGAGGCCCTCGACCATCCCAACTGGAGCATGGGACCCAAGATCACCATTGATTCCGCCACCATGATGAATAAGGGGTTGGAGGTGATCGAGGCCAGTGTTTTGTTCCAGTTGCCGCCCGAGTGCATTGAGGTCCATATCCACCCGCAAAGCATCATCCATTCCCTGGTGGAGTACATCGACGGCTCGGTGATTGCCCAGTTAGGCATCCCCGATATGCGGGTCCCGATTGCTTATGCACTGTCCTATCCGCGGCGGCTACCGCTGGATTTGCCGCCTTTAGATTTATTTCAAATCGGGCAACTCACTTTTGAACCCCCGGACCTGGAACGGTTTCCCAGCCTGGGGTTGGCCTATGAGGCGGCCCGGGCCGGGGGTACCGCGCCAGCCGTGCTCAACGCCGCTAATGAAGTAGCGGTGGCCGCGTTTCTGGCCGAAAAATTGCCATTTTTGGGCATTTTCCGGATTATCGCTCAGACCATGGAGGCACATCAGGTTGAGCCACTCACTTCCCTGGCGCAAGTCTTGGAAGCGGATGATTGGGCCCGAAAATTCGCCCAAACCCTGATAGGTCAATCATAAAGGGAAGTGTTTCGTCAAGGGCGTGTTCCGCATCGCCCGGCCCGAAGGAGGGAGTAAATCAGTAATGACAACAGTCCTGGCAACCATTGTGGTTATCGGCATCCTGATCTTCGTCCATGAATTAGGCCATTTCCTGGTGGCCAAATGGTACGGAGTGGGAGTGGAGGTCTTTTCTTTGGGATTCCCCCCCAAATTATTGCACAAACAGATCGGCGAAACCGACTATCGACTTTCGGTGATCCCGTTGGGCGGTTATGTCAGGATGGTGGGGGAAAATCCCCGCGAGGAGATTCCGGAGTATCTGATCCCCAAATCCTTCAGTAATCGTCCCCTGAGACAACGTACCGCCATTGTCGCTGCCGGCCCCTTGTTTAATCTGTTTTTTTCCATAGTGGCGCTCACCCTGACCTTCAGCTTCACGGGAATTCCTTATTTCACCACTGAAATCGGCGGGGTGCAGCCTGACTCGCCGGCCGCCGAAGCCGGTCTGCAGCCGGGCGACCGGATACTGCGTATCGACCAGCAACCGGTGGAACGCTGGGAGGAAATGGCCCGTATGATCCGGCAATCGGGTGAGAAACCCCTGGATCTGACCATTCAGCGGGGAGAGGAAAAGTTTCGTCTCACCTTAACTCCACGGCGCCTGGAAACCTCCAACATCTTTGGCGAAAAGGTTTCCGAGGTCTTGATCGGGGTGGCGGTGTCAAATAACCCCCAGTTCGAACAGGTGAACCCCTTGTTTGCTTTTTGGAGGGGGGTCACCTATACCGCGGGGATTCTGGAGGTCACCACCGTCAGCGTGGTCAAACTCATCACCCAGAAGATTCCCCTCAAATCCCTGGGCGGTCCGATCATGATCGCTCAGGTGGCCGGGCAGCAGGCCGAAATGGGGGTGTCCAATCTGATTCATTTCATGGCAGTACTGAGCGTCAACCTGGCCCTGTTGAATATCCTGCCTATCCCCATGCTGGATGGCGGTCATCTATTCTTTTTCCTGCTGGAGGCCATCCGGGGCAAGCCGATCAAACTCAAGCATCGGGAAATGGCCCAATCCATCGGCCTGATGATCATCCTGGTATTGATGTTTGTGGTATTCTACAACGATATCATGAGACTTTTGGGCCCCTCACAGCCCTGAGGTTCGCATAGGAAAAAGGGGGCAATGCTCGCATCCTTCTATACTGTTGTTATCGAACATTTATTTATCTTGTCTCAATCAATTAATTCGCTTCGCTGGCGTCCCGTTCCAGGCCGGGGTCCAGGCCGTAGGCCTTCAGCTTTTTGTAGAGGTGGGAACGTTCCAGGCCGATGGCCTCGGCCGTGAGGCTGACGTTGCCTTGATGTTCGGCCAGTTTGCGGCGGATAAATTCCTTCTCAAACCGGGCCCGGGCCTCTTTCAGGGAGTTGATCTGAAACAGCGGCCAGCTTTCTGGGGATTTTTGACCTTCCTGCCGAAGTTCAACCGGTAGGTGTTCGACATCGATGACCCGCCCGGGGCTAAGGATGGCCAGGCGTTGGACAAAATTTTTGAGTTCCCGGACATTGCCCGGCCAAGGCTGATTCTGCAGAATCTCCACCGCCTCAGGAGTAAGGATCTTTTGCTGACCATCCGGTTCGGCGGCCAGTTCTTTCAAAAAATATTCGATAAGCAGCGGAATATCCTGGCGCCGCTCCCGCAGCGGCGGCACCTGGATGGGGATGACATTGATGCGGTAGTAGAGGTCTGGCCGGAAAGTCCCGCGTTCGATCTCGGCTTCGAGATTTTTGTTAGTGGCAGCGATCACCCGCACATCCACCTGAATGGGCCGACTGCCCCCCACCCGCTCAAAACGTTGTTCCTGGAGAATGCGCAACACCTTGGCCTGGGTTTTGAGGCTCATGTCGCCGATTTCATCCAGGAACAGGGTGCCCTCATGGGCCTGGTCGAACTTCCCCCGGCGTTTGCTGTCCGCGCCGGTAAAAGCCCCCTTTTCGTGGCCAAAGAGTTCGCTTTCGATCAATTCTTCGGGGATGGCGGCGCAATTGACTTCGACAAAGGCCGTATGACTCCGCTTGCTGTGGCGATGAATGGACCGGGCCACCAGTTCCTTGCCGGTGCCGTTCTCGCCGGTGATCAGCACCCAGGCATTGGTGGGAGCGACAATCCGGACCTGTTCCCGCAGGGTCTGGATGGCCGGACTTTTGCCGATGATTTCTTGAGAAGGCACCGCCTTCTGCCGTAGTTGAAGATTTTCTTCAGTGAGCCGGGCCATCTTCAGGGCATTGCGCACCGTCAGGATGATTTTGTCAGCATGAGGGGGTTTTTCGATAAAGTCATAGGCTCCCAAGCGGGTGGCCTGAACGGCGTTTTCCACGCTGCCGTAGGCAGAGAGCATGACCACCGGCAATAGGGGGTAGTGTTCTTTGAGCTGCTTTAAAATCTCCAGGCCGTCCTGACCGGGCAAGGCAATATCCAGGAGCACCAAGTCGGGTGATTCTTCGGCGACCAGATTGAGGGCCGATTCCCCCTCCGGGGCGGTCAGCACGTCGAACCCCTCATCCTCCATGATCCCGGAAACCGTGCTCAGGATGTTGGGTTCGTCGTCCACTACCAGGATAGTTTTGGCCATCAACTTCTACCGGCTAAGAGGGAGTTCAATGACAAAACGGCTCCCCTGGGGGTAGTTATCCTCCACCCGGATACTTCCCTGATGTTCAGTGATAATAGATTGCACTATAGCCAGACCCAGGCCGGTGCCGCTGCGTTTGGTGGAAAAATAGGGTTCAAAGACCCGGGGTTTATCCCGGTCCGGAATGCCGGCGCCGTTATCGGCAATCACCAACTCCGCCCGGTTGAGGTGCTGATCCAGCCGACTGCTGATGTTAATGGCCACCGTTTCCGGCCGGGAAGCTATGGCGTTATCCAATAGATTGAATAATACCCGTTTGATCTGCTCCCGATCCAGAGGGATGGCCCCTAAAGAGTTATCCGGATGAAATTCCAAGGTGACCTGGGGTTGGATTTCCTGGTAAAGAATCAGGGTCTCGTTAATCAGGGCGTTGATATCGCAAGGAGCCAGACTAAGCTGGGGAAAGCGGGCAAATTGATAAAATTCATTCACCAGATTCTTCAGTTCTTCCACCTGCTTGATGATCATCTGGGTGCATTCCCGGAAGACCTGGCCATCATCGCCGAACTGGTCGGCATAGCGGCGCCACAGCCGTTGGGCCGACAATTGGATCGGAGTAAGCGGATTTTTGACTTCATGGGCGATGCGCCGGGCCACCTCCCGCCAGGCGGCCAGCCGTTGGGCTCGCTCCAGCTCGGTTAGATCTTCGAACACCACTACTACCCCCAGGTAGCGCCCCTGTTCATCTTTCAGCACTGTGGGTTTAATCAGCAGAGACAGGGTGTGGTCGGGCAGATTGATTTGCAAAGGTTTTTCCATACTGGAGCGGCCGGAGTACTGCGCCTCGGCAATCACCTCTGCCACCTTGTCAAACTGGTCAGCCGGCAAGAGCTGCCGAGCATCCTGGCCTAAAATTTCCTCGGCCCTGAGTCCCAGCATCACCTGGGCCGAATCGTTGATCGTGGTAATGCGGCTGTCGGCATCTAACGAGATGACCCCGGCCGCGACGTTTTGGAGGACAACTTCCATGTACCGCCGGCGGGTCTCCAATTCCTCATTACTCCGGGACAACTGTTGATTGGCCGCCGCCAACTGGGCCCGGCTATGCTGCAAATCTTGGGTCATTTTGTTAAAGGACTGGACCAAAAAGCCGATTTCATCCCGCCCTTCAAGATCAATATGGATATTATAATCCCCGTCTGCCACCTTGAGTGTACCTTCCGCCAGTTGCTGGATGGGGGTGGTGATTTCTTTGGCCATATAAAAGGCCAGCCAGATGGCCGACATGATTACCAGCAGGGTGACAATCAGCAAGGCAATATAATGACCGACCCGAACCGGACGCAACAGCAGTTGTAAATCTCTGAGGTCCGACACTCCCCGGGCGATCCCGGCGATCTGGGTGGAGATCGGCCGGGGGATCAATTGACTAACTACCAAATAAGCCTCAGGGATTTCTGTTCCTGGGATAAACCCTAAAGGAGTCAGACCTTGGAGGAGTTCACCCTGATCAGTTACCTGCCGATAGACTCTTCCGGCCTCCCTGACCTGAGCAGATTGTAAAAGATTGGCCTCGGTGTCGGGCAACCCAACGTTTTGAGGCAATTGTGATTGGCTTAATTTGTTCCCTTGTTGATCAAAGATCTCGATCCCGGTGAGGTGATACTCTTGTTGGGTCTGGTCCAAAAAAGCGGCCAGGGCTGCGACCTTTTCCGGGGCTAGCAACCCCTGGTCGTTAATCTCTCGAGCCAGAACGCGGCTGCAGGCATGCACCTTGTGTTCCATGCCCTGATAATATTCCTGGCTCAGGGCTAAAGCATTTTTGAGGGATTGCTCAACTCGGGTATCCAGTTGATATTCCACCCGGTTCGAAATAAACTGGAAAGCCACAAAAGACATCAGCAAGGTAGGCAACAGCGACAAAGTGACAAAGGTCAGTACCAGACGGACCCGCAACCGGGAGCCGAAGATCTTCTGGCGGCGTTCCAAAAACAGCTTGGAAAGATTGCGGAAGATTAAAAAGATGAGCACCAATAACAGGATAGTATTGAGGTTGACCAGGCCAAAAGCCAGCATGCTGCCTGTTACCGGCTCCCCCCCGCGGCTTACCAGTCGGACCTCCAGATAGGTAATGGTCACAATCAACAGGAAGATTATAAAGATAATTATCCGTTCGCGACGCCGACGCTGGTATTCCTTGGCCTGGGAGGGGGAAAAGGCTGTGGCACGGGCAGGGCTGGGCATACTTAGCCTCTCATGGGTTACACGGCAAAATGACCGTGAAGGTACTTCCCTTGCCGAGGGTGCTCTCCACCGTGATGGTGCCCTGGTGGTCTTCGACAATTTTGTTGATTACTGACAACCCCAAGCCCGTCCCCGCCTCTTTGGTGGTAAAAAACGGGTTAAAGATATCCCTTAAAATTTCTGGCCGGATGCCTTTGCCGTCATCCTTTACCGACAGGTGGAGGTGATCCTCCTGGAACCTGGTGGAAATCACCACATGGCCTTTTCCTTCGGTGGCTTCGATGGCATTTTTAATCAGGTTAATCAATACCTGTTTAATCTGATTAGGGTCCAATAAGGCCGGAGGCAGATCCGGGTTCAGAGAGGTCACTAGTTGCACCCCGCATTCATCGGCGGCCTCGCGCATCATTTCTTCAATTTCGTGGACAATGGCGTTTAAATCGGTCATTTGTTTGGCAGGCGGCGCCGGGCGGGTAAAATCTCTCAGGTCGCCTAAAAAGGTCTCCAGCCGGGCCACTTCGTCACCGATTATTTTTACTTTTTCCCGATCCCGCTCCTTGAGCTGGGGATTACGCTCCAGTTGGCGGGCAAAGCCTCCGATCACCATGAGGGGATTTTTGATCTCATGGCTGACATAAGCGGCGGCCTCCCCTACCGCGGCGAAGCGCTCGGAACGCAGCAGGCGTTCATGACTCTGTTTTAAGGCTTCAGTTTTTAGCTCTACTTCCTTAGTCAGGGTTTTGTTCCAGGTTATGATTGTCCCGATGAACACCCCGCTGATTGCCAGGATCAACAGGAAGAAAAACCCACCCAGGAGAGTCTCCTGGGTCTGAAAGCTTCTGATCAGACCATAGACCTCCTCAACCGGGGCGACCACCGCCACTCCCCAGAGATTGTGCTGCCGATTTTCGACGGTTAGCACCCCTTTGATCAGTCCCCGATCAAATCGAACCGGGACAAAGGCAACCAGCTTCTTAATGCGCCCCAGCCGCTCGCGGTGCCAGCCGGATTCGTACCAATCCATACCTTCTTTTCCCTGGAGGATTTTTTTCTGGATTTTCTTCAGCCTCTCAAAGGATAATTGTGGAGCCCGCGACTGTCTCACCCGGATGGCATCTTTTCCCAAAAATTCCGTTTCATAATGAGCTAGCACAGTCTCATCGGCATCAATAATCCAGGTGTAGCCGGTCTGGCCGGACCGCACATCCTTGGTAGCCTCCCGGCAGATATAATAAGGATCAAAGATCAGCTCGAGGCAGCCGGCAAAGCGCTCCTTTTGGCTCTCGTGAGCTTCCGGAGAAGCGGTCCGGCCCTGATATAAATATAGGGGGCTTAACATGGCCATCACTTTGCGACCTTTCCAGGGCGGCTCAGGCCAGAGAAAGGTGGTGGTCAGGTAAAGCATGCCGTGATGCTTGGGATTCTGGAGCCAATTGTGGTACCTAGGATTCAACTTGCGGGTCTCCACCGACTGGCAAGGCAGTGATTGGCCGAAACAGTACTCCAACTGGCCGTTGGCGTCGTATTTTCGCACCTCGAGGATGCCAAAAGTCTGCAGATGACTGAAATGCTGCTTGAGATACTCCCGAAGCAGATCCAAGGAGTGCCTTTCCGTCGTAGAAAAGTGAGAATAACTGAGCATTTCGGCTTCCAGATAGTCAAAATAGAATTCGATGCTATCAGCGATTTTCCGGGCCAGCGTCAGTTGCTGTTGATTGAATTGCTCGGTAACCAGGGTTTCTACCCGTTGCCGGATCCGCTGTCCGAGAAAGAAAAAAGCCGAAGATATCACCAGGGCGGTAATGATAATGCCCAAGATCAGAGTCCGCATGCGGATCTGGGTTAAGCGGAAAAATGGCGTCATCTTATCTTGCCTGCCCGGTCTAAAAAGTATTTTTAAAGATATCTTACCATTACCCTTATATTAGTGCAAGCGGATCGGTGATTTGGGTCAGCCAGACAAATTTTAAGTTGTCTCTGAGGTAAGGTTTATAAGATTTTTTAGAAAGAAGCGGCGCTGCCCTTGTTCCCTTAACACATGAAAAGTTTAGCCCAATAATAGGTTGACGCTTTTTTAATTCATGATAAATTTCCATAAACTTAGGAAATTTTTGCAAAGGATACAAACGCATGGTAGAAATGGCCCCGCTGCGTGGGCTCCATTATAACTTAACTAAGGTTCCTGATCTTAAGCAAGTTGTCACTCCCCCTTACGACGTTATCTCTCCTACCCAACAGTCGTTATTTTATGAGCAGCACCCCTATAATATGGTACGGCTTATTTTGCCCCGCCAGCAGCCCGGGGACAGCACCGAGGAAAATCGCTATATACGGGCGGCGCGCGATTTCACTTCCTGGCAACAGAACGGCATTTTGAGTCGCGATCCTCAGCCGGCCTTTTATTACTGGGAGACTACCTTTGAATATCAAGGCCGCCGCCTGACCCGGGGCGGAGTGGTGGGCTTGGTGCGTCTGGAGCCGTTTGAAAGCGGCATGGTGCGACCCCATGAAAAGACCTTTTCGGCTACCAAAAATGATCGTTTCCAGCTCATGCAGCATTGCCGGGCGCATTTTTCCCCGATCTTTGCTCTCTATTCTGATGCCACCGACCGGGTTCTGACCACGCTGAGGGCTGGACTGCCCGCCACTCCGCTCTTCGACTTTGAGGATCTGGACGGTTTTCGCCAGCGTTTTTATCGAGTAACAGAGCCACAGCTGTTGCGGGACACGGCTAAATTAATGGCCGATTTAACCCTATATATCGCCGACGGCCACCATCGTTATGAAACTGCCCTGGCCTATCAGGCCTGGCTGCGACCGCAATTCCCCCAGGCCTCGCCCCGGGCTTCTTTCAACTACGTCCTCATGTATCTGAGCAACCTGTTGGACGATAATCTGGTCATTCTGCCGGCCCATCGCCTGGTGGACACCCTGCGGCTGACCAGATTCGAGGAGTCGGAGTTGTTGACCCGGCTGCCGGAATATTTTGATTTGCAGCCCTTCACTGCCGCAATCGGAGAGCCATCCAGCGATGGGCCCAAATTTACCGCGGCTCTGGCTGAGGCTGAACAGACCGGCGCAGTTTTAGGGCTGGCAGCACCGGGATCAAGGTTGTGGCTCCTCCGACTGAAGCCAGGAATCATGAACGGTCCCCTGGCGGCCCAGGTTCCTCCAGCCCTGGCCAAACTGGATGTTATGGCCTTAAATTACCTGATTTTTGAGAAAATCATGGGCCTTAGCCGTCAGGAGCAGGATGACGAAGAGACTTTCAAGTATGCCAGTACCGCCGCCGAAGCCTTGGGGGCGGTAGCCTGCGGCCGGGCTGGCCTGGCTTTTCTGTTAAATCCAACGCGCATCGAGCAGGTCCAGGAAGTAGCCGCCGCCGGGTTGATCATGCCCCGCAAATCCACCTATTTCTATCCCAAAATCCTGGCCGGGCTGGTGATGCATCCTATAAATCCTCAGGAGGAAGTTGGACTCTGAGGGCGCCACCGGATTGGACTCCAGGACTGGATGAAACCCTGGAACCCTTTGCTCAGGGACGACTGTGGCTATTACAGCCAAAGCAGGGCTATCGCTTTTCCTTGGACGCGGTGCTGTTAGGGGCTTTGTCTGCCATCCGGGCCGGGGAACGAGTCATCGATCTGGGAACCGGCTGCGGCATTATCCTGTTATTGCTGGCCAATCGATACCCTGACTGTTCCCTGACCGGGGTGGAATTCCAAGCCACCTTGGCCCGGTTGGCAAAGAACAACGTGCGTCTCAATGGACTGGCCGATCGGGTGCAGATAATCCCGGCCGATATGAAAGACTTGCCCCAGCATTTCCCGCCTGGGGCCTTTGATGTGGTGGTAAGTAACCCGCCTTACCGCCCGCTGGAGGCCGGCCGCTTGAATCCGGCCACCGAAAAGGCCATTGCCCGACATGAACTGTTCGGGTCCCTGCGCACCGTGGCCCAGACCGCCTATTACCTGCTGCCGCATGGCGGACGACTTTATTTGATCTACCCGGCCTGGCGTCTGGTATCATTATGCGAAACTCTCAGAACTCACGGCCTGGAACCCAAAACCTGGCGTCTGGTACACTCCCGGGCCCAGGAACCCGCCTGCTTGGCGTGGGTCGAAGCCCGCAAACATGGGGGCGAGGAATTGCAGGTCTTGCCGCCTTTGATCATTTACGACGAGGGCGGACAGTATACTACCGAAGTCCAGACCTTTTTCCAACTATAAACCAGGCAGCCCGGGATAACTAAATAGTTGCCTTTCAAGGGCAAACTAGATTAATATAATAAAAGTGTTTAGGATTACTTCCCCTACTCAAATCGGTCCAGGAGAAATATCAAGATGTTTGGCGGTCAGGTTAAAAGTAAACGAGAACGCATCCTGGTGGTCGATCAGGATGGCACGACCCGAGAGTTTTTAGCCAATATCATTAAACTGCTGGGATGTGATTTCGAACTGGTCGAAAGCGTTGAAGAGGCTTTGAAAGCCTTGGAAAACCATGTCTTTGACCTGCTCATCACCGACCTCCATCTGCCCGAAAGCAGGAAATTGTTTGAAAACACTGTCCAGCAGTCCCCTCATCTGCGAACCATCTGTATGGTCCGGCATCGACAACTGATGATTGACACCTATCACCTGACAGATACGGTTTTCGTTCTCAAACCTTTCAACTTCGACGACATGATCAACACCATCCGACGGGCAATTCATGATAAAAATCTCCTGGAAGTGGAGGCGGAATTTCGCCGCCTGCGCCGGCAGGCTTTTAGAATATTGAGTTAAAGATATCAGCATCATAACCGAAGGTCTAACCTTTATTCTGGTCAATAACTGGATAATTTTGAGCAGGCGACTGGGACTAAAAGCCCTGTTCCAGCGTCCCGGTCTGCCGGCAGTGGTGGGTACGGACTGGAAGCCGGATTCGTTTATTTCCTTACACATCTGGCGATTTTTTGAAAAAATCAAGCTGTTTTGTGCTCGGGTCATAACTACCGATAATCATGACCGACTCCCGCCGGTTTAGTTTTGTTCACTGCGCCGATTTACACCTGGACAGCCCCTTTGAGGGCATTCATGCCCTGGAACCGGCTCTGGCGGCCACCCTCCGGGATGCCACTTTTAAAGCCTTTGATAAAGTAATCGACTTGGCGATTGGCGAAGGCGTCGACTTCATTATCATCGCCGGTGATGTTTATGACAGTGCCGACCGCAGCCTCTGGGCCCAGTTACGCTTTCGGGACGCCCTGCGCCGCGCTACCGAGGCGGGTGTAGAGTGCTTTGTGGCCCACGGCAATCACGACCCGCTGGCCGGCTGGGAAGCCGGGCTGAAGATGCCGTCCGGGGTTCATCGGTTCGGCGGTGAGGGGGTAGAGCAGATCACCGTCAGACGGAAGAACGAGCCGCTGGCCTGTGTCTGTGGCATCAGCTACCCGATCCGGGAAGTGCGGCAAAATTTGGTTCCGCAGTTTCAGCGCCAGGATGACGACCTCTTCCATATCGGCGTCTTGCATTGCAATGTCGGAGGCGATCCCAGCCACGATAATTATGCCCCTTGCAGTCTGGAAGATCTGATTAACGCCCGGATGGATTACTGGGCCTTGGGACATATTCATAATCAGAAAATATTAAGAGACTCCGGCCCCTGTATCATCTATCCCGGCAACACCCAGGGGCGCAGTGTCCGGGAATTGGGCCGCCGCGGCTGCTACCTGGTGCGGGTGGATGCTTATCAGCGCCCGCATCCGGAATTTGTCGCCACCGATATAGTGCGGTGGTTCAGCCAGGAAGTCGATATTGCCGACCTCTATACCTTCGATGATCTGCAGGACCGCCTGGCCGTCATATTAGAAAATATCCGTACCCAAGCTGAGGGCCGCGGCGCTATCCTGCGCCTGCAATTGGTTGGCAGAAGCGGTCTGCATGGCCAGCTCCGACAGATAAACCCGGAGCGGGATCTGGCCCTGCCCCTACGGGAAGGAGAGACCGAGCGTCCCGATTTCGTCTGGGTAGAATCGGTGCAGACCCGGACGCGGCCGCCACTGGATATCGACCTTAGGCGTCAGGTGCAGGATTTTGTTGGGGATTTTTTGCGGGCCGCGGAAGCCATCCGCCAAGAGCCACAGCCGGCGGCCCTCATCCATGATTTGCTTACTCAAAAAACGGAGCACTACCCTATTGCCCGGTATCTCAAGAAACTCACGAAGGCAGAACTGCTGGCCATGCTAAGCGATGCTGAAACCCTGGGATTGGACCTGTTGCTGAAAGATGAAGAGTAGCTGATGCAGATTAGCGGCTTTTATATTGATGGTTTTGGCATTTACCACAATCAAGGCATTCGCCCTTTCCCCCCTGGTCTGGTCCTGTTTTTGGGAGATAATGAGTGCGGCAAAACCACCCTGATGGAGTTCATCCGCACCATGCTGTTCGACTTCCCGCCGCCTCGAGCCAAACGCAACGATTATAAACCACAGCGAGGGGGCAATCATGGTGGCCGATTACAACTAGTTACGCAGGACTGCCGACGGCTGGTGATTGAGCGAATTGGCCGCCAGGCGACCATCAGCATGGATGGCGGAACCATTGAAAAGGCGGACCTGGCTGAGCGTTTCCTGGGTGGTTTAGACCGGCAAACCTTTGAGCACGTCTTTGCCATCGGATTGACCGAATTGCAGCGTCTGGAAGTTCTTTCCGAAGACGGGGTGCGCCGTCGTCTGTTTGCCGCCGGCGCCGGGCTGGGGGCGGAGTCATTGCCTTCTGCGGTCCAGACCCTTGACAAGGAGCTCAAAGCCCTGCTGAGGAAAACCGGTCGCAAACCGCTGATCAATCAGTTAGTCCACCAGATTAATCAGACCAGGACTCAAATTGCTGGTCTCCAGGAATTATCCACGGCATATGCCCGTGCCCAGGAGAGAAAGGCCCAATTGCAGCAGCAGATCCGGGAAAACCGGCAGCAGCTGCAGAATCTCCACCAAGACTTAAAGCGCCTGGAGCAACTGGAACAGGCCCGACCCTCCTGGGTGCGTCTGGGTCTGGCCCGCGAAAAGGCCGCAAGCCTGAAATTTGCCGAAAATTTCCCTCCGGATGGATTGAAGCGCTTTGATGATCTAAAGACGGAAATCGACCATGTTAAACAAAATCAAAAAGCCAGCGAAGATCAAGCCGCGCTGCTGCAGGAAGAAAAGCTGCGACTTTCCCTGGACCTGGGGGTCCTGAGCCACCAACCAGACATCGAAGCCTTGCTGGGCGAACGGGAAAAGCTGGCCGCGGCTCTCAAAGACTATCCTTTAGTTAAGAGTGCGACCGAACAGGCTGAGGCGGAATTGCACCGGCGTTTACAGGATTTGGGACCCGACTGGGACTCGGCCCGGATAGCCCGGTTGGACACCTCCGTCCAGGTCCGCCAGCAGGCGCAAGAGTTGGGCCGCTCCTTGGCCGCCGTAGAGCGACGCTATGAACAGCAACAGGCCCACTATCAGGGCCGCGCCGAAGCTGAGGCCGAGGCCCGGAGACTGACGGAGGAGGCCCAGGCATGGCTTAACGAGCTTCCCCTGCCGCGCCTGGACGAGGCGCAATGGCAGCAACAACAACAGGCGGTGCGGCTGCTGCGGCCCCTTTTACAGCAGCGAGAGTTGGCTACCAATCAGTTTAAGGACCGGCTCGCCTCCCGGCAAGATCATTACGGTCGCCGGGAAGCGTTGCAAAGGCAGATAGAGGCCGGCGGGGTCATTTTGCCCTGGTGGCTGCTGATACTGGTCTGCTTGGCCGGGCTGGGGCTGGCTGGCTGGCTAATTTTTCAACATGATTATCTCCCGGCGATCATTGCCTCTCTGGCCGGGATAGGCTTGAGTGCGCTGCTTTTTGTCCTCCGCTATCGCCAGCTAAAGGCGGAGCGCCACCGGGTCGCCATGCTGCAAGCCGATCTGGAGCAGGTGGAGCAAACCCTGAGGTCCCTGGAAGCGGAAAGCCAGGAACTCGACGCCCAACTGGAAAGCCTTGATGCTGATCTACAGGAGTGGGCCAAAGCGGCTGGATTCGAGCAGCCCCCTGATTCAACTCAACTGGAACTTCGGGCCAGCCAGCTGGAAGAGGCTGCCGCCGATTGGCGGGAGTGGCAGGACCGGCATCGGCACTACCAAGAAGCCCAGCGGCATTGGCAGGAGAAGGTGGAAAAACTACGGGAAGCCGAGCAACAGACCCAAAAGGCCTCCCAGGAGATGCAGCGGCGGCAATCGGAGTGGCAAAACTGGCTGGCCCAGCGCCGGCTTGCGGTCACGGTGCGTCCCGAAGGCTTTGACGCGGTGTTGCAGGCAGTAGAAAGCGCCCGGGTTGCCGAGCGCGCGGTGCAGGAGTATCGCCAACGCCTGACCCAGATAAAAAATTATATCTCTGACGCCCGCCAGCGGATTGGCACCGTAATCGCGGCTTGTGGCCGGACGCCGCTGGCCGCCGAAATCGGGGTGGAGGACCTGGAGGCTCTGCGCCGGGCTTTGGAAGCGGCCCTGAAAAACGAACAACAACGGCAGGCACTTGATCATCAGCTGGCCGCGGTCCGAATGGAGGGAACCCGGTTGGCCAATCAGTTACAAGAAAAAGAAGATCAACTAAAGACCTTGCTAAAGCAGGCCCACGCCGCCGATGAAGATGAGTTTCGGCGCTTGGCCACTGATTATGATAAATGGCGCGCGGCCAGCCGGGAGATCGAGGACAGCGAGATTGCCTTACGTACCATCGCCGGTAGCCCCCAAGCTCAGTGCAGTCTGGAAAAAGAACTGGCCCGCACCGATTCTTTACAGCTAGAAGCGGAAAAAGAGCAACTGGAGAACCAGATAGAAGAATTGGAAGAATCATTGGCCAAGGCCCAGCAGGAGGTTGGGGGACTTGATAAATCTCTCTTAGACATGGCCCGGAATGAGGAACTGGGTAAATTGCTCTGGGAGCAACGCTGCCGCCAAGAACAGTTGGCCGACGCCACCCGCCGGTGGGGGACGCTGGTGATCTGTAACTATCTACTGGAGCAGGCGCGGTGCATTTACGAGCGGGAGCGGCAACCGCAGGTGATTCAGGAAGCCGGTCGGTTTCTGGGTACCATGACTGGGAAGCGCTATCGGCTGGTGTCCTCGGCTGATCAAGGCAGCCTCAGACTGGAAGATGAAAATCTGGGTCGCAAGGAACCGCTCAACTGGAGCAGTGGGCTGGCCGACCAGGTTTATCTGGCCCTCCGCCTGGGGCTGGCCCGGGAGTTTGGCCGCCACAGCGAACCCTTGCCGGTTATTCTGGACGACGTGCTGGTGAAGTTCGACCCCCACCGTCAGCAGGGGGCGGCTCGAGTTATGCTGGAATTCTCAAAGGAGCACCAGGTATTGTTTTTTTCCTGCCACCCACAATTTAAAGAGCTTATTCAAAAAGCGCATCAGGACTACTTCCAGGGTGAGACCCAAGTGTCTTATTATACTATTAGGGATGGCATAATTGTGGAATCAAATTGCTAATCCTGGCAATAAGATATATAATTTATACTTATCAACTAATAATCTGACGGAGAGAACTGCCAGGCCGGAAAAATCAACCGGTCTATCATGGGAGAGAAAAATGGCGGAAATTGAATGTCAACTCCCGGAATTCAATCCGATGGATGAAGAAGTCAAGGCGATTCTGAAAGATAATCAAACCATCGCCGTGGTCGGGCTTTCAACCGACCCTGACAAGGATAGTCACCGGGTAGCCAAGTACCTACTGGAACGGGGTTATGGGATAGTACCGGTCAATCCCAAGTGCGACCAGATATTGGGCCAGAAGTGTTATGCCAGTCTCCGGGACATCCCGTTTCCGGTGGATATCGTCGACATTTTTCGGAAAATCGACGCCATCCCGGCCATCGTTGATGAGGCTATCGCCATCGGTGCCAAGGTAGTGTGGATGCAACTGGGCCTTGCCGAGAACACCTCGGCACGGAAGGCCCAGGAGGCGGGGTTGCAGGTGGTGATGAATAAATGTATCAAGATTGAGCATAGCCGATACTTTCCGACCTAATCTTCATTAAATTAATGGCTGGGAGGCTCTGCCAGGCGGTATTCTGCTTGGGTGGTTCAATCGGTAGCGGCGTATCAAAGGTGTGTTAAGCTGCAGTAAGAAGTTCAAATATAGCGAAACCGGAGGTAGTAAATGCAACGCATGATGGTTAGAAGTCTGATGGTCCTAAGCGCCATTCTGGTTTTCGGGGTAGTTTCGGGTCGGAGTCAAGCCCCAGCCCCCAAAGAACCGGTAAATTTTAAACAATTATTGCCCTTTGTGAAAATCGATCTACCTGGCTGGGAAATGGTGGGAGAGCCGGAAGGGAGGACGGTGAAAAGTGCCCCTATGATGATGAGCCAGGCCAAGGCAGAATATAAATCGGGGGATAAATCCTTAATAGTTACGGTGATTGATAGCAGTTTTGGGCCCATGGCCGCGATGGGAATGGGTTTTATGCATAAAATAGAAATCGAATCCACTGAGGAATCTACCAAAACTATCGAAGTCCAGGGGTTTCAAGCGGTGGAGAACTACAAATACAAAGATAAAGAGGGTCAACTGACCATTATGGTGGACAACCGCTTTATTGTCACCCTGGAAGGCCAGGGCATTGACGATACCCAGGTTCTCAAAGACACCGCGGAAAAAATGGAATTGAAAAAATTGGCTGGTTTGGGCCAATAATAAACTCCCATATGGAGTTAATCTTTTATTAATTTAAAATACCACGCGACTTGCGGGGCCAAATAACTTAGCCATGTTAGCCCGGGTCAAAAGCGGTGCCTTACGGGGCGTGGATGCCTACATTGTCGAGGTGGAGGTGGATATTGCGCCGGGCCTGCCGGCCTTTACTACCGTGGGGTTGCCGGAAGCGGCAGTCAAAGAGAGCAAAGATCGGGTCAAAGCCGCACTCAAAAACTCTGGGTATCAGTTTCCCATGAACCGGGTGACCATCAATCTGGCCCCGGCTGATGTCCGCAAGGAAGGC
Organism: Deltaproteobacteria bacterium; assembly: GCA_019309545.1. Taxonomy (NCBI): domain Bacteria; kingdom Pseudomonadati; phylum Myxococcota; class Myxococcia; species Deltaproteobacteria bacterium. Next base: position 6,896 of record JAFDGA010000013.1, on the reverse strand, counting down.
ACCGGCTTTGATCTGCCGGTAGCCGTCGGCCTGCTGGCCGCGCAGGGGATAGTCCCGCCTGAAAATCTGGATAATTATTTGATTATTGGGGAGCTTTCTCTGGATGGGCGACTGAAGCCGACCCGGGGGGTGCTGTCCATGGCCCTGGCCTCCCGTCAGGACGGCCGGGCCGGGTTGATCGTCCCCCGGGAGAATGCCGCTGAAGCCGCGGTGGTCCAGGATACCGCGGTCTATCCCACCGAAACCCTGTCGGAGGTGGTCGAATTTTTGCAGGGCCGTAAGGAGTTAACTCCAGCTCCCGCCCCCGCCCTGCAATCTCTGGAACCGGGGGATGATGTGGACTTCCGCGAGGTCAAAGGCCAGGAGCAGGCCAAGCGGGCCCTGGTCATTGCCGCGGCCGGGGGCCACAATGTTATCATGGTGGGGCCGCCCGGAGCCGGCAAGACCATGCTGGCCCGGCGTCTGCCCACCATCCTGCCGCCGTTAAGCTTTGAAGAGGCCCTGGAGACCTCAAAAATTTACAGCATTGTGGGACAGTTGCCTCCGAATCAACCATTGATGACTAACCGACCTTTTCGCCCCCCGCACCATACCATCTCGGACGCCGGGCTGATTGGCGGCGGCCGGATTCCCAGACCCGGGGAAGTCAGCCTAGCCCATAACGGCGTCCTGTTCCTGGATGAATTGCCGGAATTTAAGCGTCAGGTATTAGAAGTATTGCGGCAGCCTTTGGAAGAGGGTCAGGTCACACTGTCTCGGGCTACCGCTTCCCTGAGCTATCCGGCCCGATTCATGCTGGTAGCCGCCATGAACCCTTGCCCTTGTGGCTTTCTGGGCGATCCGAAGCGGGCCTGCACCTGTACACCGCGCCAGATTCAGGCCTACCAGGCCCGGATCTCGGGGCCGCTTTTGGATCGCATTGATATTCAGTTGGCCGTGCCCGCGGTCCGCTATCAGGAATTAGCCGCCCCCGCCGATGGGGAGAGTTCCAAGTATCTCCGGGACCAGGTGATGGCGGCCAGGAGGATTCAGGGTCACCGTTTGGCCCGCAGCCGGTATTACTGCAACGCCCAGATGCCGCCCCGCTATCTGAAACAATTCTGTGTCCTCAGTAGCGAGGCCCAACGCCTGTTGGAAACGGCTATGGAACGTTTAGGGTTGTCGGCCCGGGCCTACAATCGCATTCTGAAGATCTCTCGCACCATTGCCGACTTGGAGGGTGAAGAGCACTTGAAACTTCCACATATTGCCGAAGCGATCCAGTATCGCAGCCTGGATCGCCAATTGGTGTAATTATGAGTATATTTTCTAAGCGCAAATACGATACTAAGACTACCAGGCTGAGGGCCTATGAGCGCCGCCGCCGTCGGGGCCGCATCCTGGGCTGGATTTTCTTAAGCTTTTTTCTGGTGGTAGTGCTAGGCGCGGCAGGATTGGCGGGCTATGTCTATTACCACTTTTCCAAAGATTTACCGGATTATACTGCCATTCGGGATTTCCGCCCCCATCTGATCACCCGGGTTTATGCCCGAGATGGCCGGGTAATCGGGGAATTTTATGCGGAAAGACGGATCGAGGTTCCTTACTCCAGGCTTCCCTGGCACCTGGTGGCCGCCTTTGTGGCCGCGGAAGACGCCCGCTTCTTTGAGCATCCAGGGGTCGATTTTTTTGGTATTGTGCGGGCCTTTATCCGCAATCTGCAGGCCGGTGAGATTGTCCAAGGGGGCAGCACGATAACCCAACAGATTGTCAAAAGTATCCTGCTGACCCCGGAAAAAAGCTATTCCCGGAAGATCCGGGAAGCGATTCTGGCCTACCGCATCGACAATTACTTGACTAAAGAGCAGATCTTAACCCTTTATCTCAATCACATCTATCTGGGACATGGGGCTTATGGAGTAGAGGCCGCGGCCCAGGAGTATTTCGGCAAACATGTGGAAGATTTGAACTTGGCGGAATGCGCTATGCTGGCCGGACTTCCCAAGGCCCCCAGCCGCTATTCCCCCTATCTTAATCCATTCCGCGCCAAGGAACGCCAGATATATGTGTTGAACCGCATGGTGGAAGCCGGGTTTATCCGACCCGATGAGAGCCGGCAGGCCTTGAATCAAGCGCTTATCTTGAAATCCTTGCGCCACAACCGTTGTGAGGAAACCGGTTATTATGCCGAGTATGTCCGCCAGTACCTGGAAAACAAGTATGGTCGGGATCCCCTCTATCAGGCCGGTTTTCAGGTCTACACGCCTGCCGATGTTGATCTGCACCGCGCCGCCAAAGCAGCCATCGATCAAGGTCTGGATGCCCTCTTTAAACGCCATGGCTACCGCGGTCCCTTGAAGCATTTAACCACCCAAGAATGTGAATCGTTCTGGGCCCGTCAGGACCAAAAGTTTCATAAGCACCCTCCCCGGCAAGGCCGATTGCAGACAGCAGTGGTTGTTCAGACCGGTCATGGGGATCGTGGTCTCATGGTCCGGTTCGGGAATAAATACGGCCTAGTGGTAACCGGTAATACCCTTGAAGCCAAGCTGTGTCCGGTCAAGAAGACCAGTAAGTATCTGGATCGCTTACGGATTGGGGATGTCATCCAGGTGCGCTTGATTACTAGAGAACCTGGCAGTGCCAACTGGCTGGTATGTCTGGACCCGGACCCCATGGCGCAGGCTGCCCTCGTTTACCTGGAAAATCAGACCGGCAAGGTCCGGGTCCTGATGGGCGGCAAGGATTTCAGCGACAGTCCCTTTAACCGGGCCATCCAGGCCCGGCGGCAGCCTGGTTCGGCCTTTAAGCCGATTATTTATGCCGCCGCCATTGAAAAGGGATATGGTCCCCATTCTATGCTTCTTGACGCGCCGATTGCTTTACCAGGCGGAAAGCCAGGAAAACTCTGGACGCCCAAGAACTACGATGGCAAATTTTTTGGTCCCACCCCCCTGGCCACTGCTTTGGCCCGGTCGCGCAATATCCCTACCGTTCGGTTGCTGATCAGTATTGGCCTGCCGCAGCTCATGAAAATTTCCCAGCAGCTGGGGATTACCTCGGAAATCTATCCCAATTATTCTTCCGCTCTGGGCTCTTCCGAAGTTACTTTAATGGAACTGACCCGGGCCTATACAGTGTTCCCCAACCAGGGTCAACTGGTCAGGCCAATTTTCATTGAACGCGTGGAGGACCGGGACGGCCGGATATTGGAGGAACACCGGCCTTTTAAGCAACCGGCCATCAGTCCCCGAACCGCCCAGATCATGACCGAATTGTTGGTCGGGGTGGTGCAACGCGGCACTGGCCAACGGGTAAAGGTCTTGAAGCGGCCTATTGGCGGCAAAACCGGGACTACAAATCGTTGCCGGGATGCCTGGTTTATCGGATTTACTCCCTTGTCTACTGCCGGGGTCTGGGTGGGAATGGATAACGAACAACCACTGGGAAGCCGAGAGACCGGCTCCCAGGCCGCGGCCCCGATATTTATTGCTTTTATGCGAGAAGCCTTAAAAAATCAGCCCGTAGAGGATTTCCCTGATCTCCCAGTAGGCAGATATGCCCAAGAAAGCCGGAGCCCCGAATACGATGACGAGATATCGGTTGCCGAGGGGACCCAGATTGACCAGGAATACTGGCTCGAGGAACGCCGCGATTCACTAAGCCAGGCTCCGATCCAAAGTTTTTTCAAACGGGATCTGGAAGAGTAAGGTCTTAAGCGCTGCCTCGTGCTCCTGATAGGCTGCCCGCCTGCCGCGGATGGTCCGGGCCCCCACTCTTAAAATCTGCGCCGCTGCAATCCAGTGGATCTCCCTGGCGATGGCTTTTCAAATTTTGCCATCCCCCCTCCACTTAAAAAGCCATTTTAACTGCTCCGGTTTTGCCGGTCGAATCATCTTGCCAGCCGCCATCGAGGTTTTCGGAAAAAGTCGGATACCGGCAAAAATTTTCTTGACAATGGATATATAGTAGGTTAATATCTCCTAAAATACAATATATAGTATTTTAAAGAGGTTAGAAAAGGCGCACAGTTTTGACCTAAAACGGAGGAGGCGGCAATGATCAGCACGGCAATCGATAGGGAAATCGGTGGGGACCTACCTTTAAGCTCCAATGCTCTGGTGGTACTCAAGAAACGCTATCTCAAAAAAGACAACCAGGGCGAAGTCTGCGAGGCCGCGACCGATATGTTCGAGCGGGTGGCCGGGACCATCGCCCAGGTAGACCGCCTCTATGACCCGGAGGCCGATGTGGCCGCCACTAGCCGTAAGTTCTACGACTTGATGGCCTCCCTGGCCTTTATGCCCAATTCCCCCACCCTGATGAACGCCGGGCGGGAATTGGGGCAGTTGTCGGCCTGTTTCGTGCTGCCGGTCGAGGATTCCATCGACAGCATCTTCGAGGCCATTAAACATACCGCTCTGATCCACAAGAGCGGCGGCGGCACCGGCTTCTCCTTTTCCCGCATCCGCCCCGAAAACGACCCGGTGCTGTCCACCAAGGGGGTGGCCTCGGGGCCGATTTCTTTCATGAATATCTTTGATGTGGCCACCGAAACCATCAAGCAGGGCGGCACCCGGCGGGGGGCCAATATGGGCATCCTGCGGGTCGATCATCCTGACATCGAAAAATTTATCACCTGCAAGAACAAGCTGGACCGGTTGAATAATTTCAATATTTCGGTGGCCCTGACCGACGCCTTTATGACTGCCGTGGCGCACGGTACGGAATTTCCCCTGGTCAACCCCCGTACCGGTGTCGTGGTCAAAAAGGTCAACGCCGCGGTCCTGTTCGACATGATCGTCCAGAGTGCCTGGGCCACCGGTGAGCCCGGGGTGATTTTCCTGGATGCCATCAACCGGGGCAACACCATCCCCCACGTCGGCGACATCGAGGCCACCAATCCTTGCGGCGAACAGCCGCTGCTGCCTTATGAGTCCTGCAACCTGGGGTCCCTTAATCTTGCCCATGTGGCCGCGGCCGGCAGCATTGATTATGCCCGCCTGAAGGAACTGGTGTGGACCGCGGTGCACTTCCTGGATAACGTCATTGATGCCAATAACTTCCCGCTGCCGGTCATCGGCGAGCGCACCCTGCAAAACCGCAAGATCGGCCTGGGGGTGATGGGCTTTGCCGATCTGTTGGTCAGGCTGGGCATTCCCTATAACTCCGAAGAGGCGGTGCAGACCGCTGAAGAGGTTATGGGCTTTATTCAGGCCGAATCCAGGGCCGCGTCGGCCGAGTTGGCCGCCCGCCGGGGCAATTTCCCGAATTTCCCGGGCTCAATTTATGACGGCAATGGTCACGGCCAGATGCGCCATGCCACCACCACCACCGTGGCCCCCACCGGCACCATCAGCATCATTGCCGGCTGTTCCAGCGGCGTTGAGCCCTTGTTTGCCATTTCCTTTGTGCGGCGGGTGCTGGACGGCGCTGAACTGGTGGAAGTACACCCCTATTTTGAGGAAGTGGCCCGGCGCCGGGGCTTTTACAGCCCGGAACTGATGAAGCAGATCGCCCAGCAGGGCACCATCCGCGACATCAAAGAGATACCCAAGGACATCCGGCGGCTGTTTGTCACCGCCCACGACGTCTCGCCGCAATGGCATATCCGCATCCAGGCCGCCTTCCAGAAATATACCGACAACGCGGTGTCGAAGACGGTCAATTTCCCCCAGAGCGCCGCGGCCGAAGATGTGCGCCAGGTCTATGTCATGGCCCATGAACTGGGGCTCAAGGGGGTGACCATCTACCGGGACGGCAGCCGTCCAGAGCAGGTGCTGAGCTTCGGCGCCCAGAAGGCCCCGGAAGAGCGCTACATCGCGCCGCGACCACGGCCCACCCGCACCATGGGGGTCACCCAACTGATCAATACCGGCTGCGGCAAACTCTACGTCACCGTCAACCGGGATGAGGTGGGTTTTTGCGAGGTCTTCGCCCAGATGGGCAAGACCGGCGGCTGTGCCTCCTCGCAGATCGAATCCACCGGCCGGTTGATTTCGCTGGCCCTGCGTTCCGGAGTCAAGGTGGAGTCGATCATCAAGCAGATCTCGGGCATCCGCTGCCCCAACCCCATCTGGCAGAACGGCCGCCAGGTGCTGTCCTGCCCGGACGCCATCGCCCAGGTGTTGGCCGCCGAGGCCCAGGTGGAGATCACCGAAACCGAGGTTACTATGGGCTCCTGCCCGGACTGCGGCGGCGCGGTGGAACGCGAAGGCGGCTGCATCGTCTGCCGGGCGTGCGGGTTTTCGCGGTGCAGTTGATGAAGGTTGGCGGCCCTTACCCCTCGTTCCCAAGTTGTACTTGGGAACGCCATAATACTATTACATTACTTCCATAGTGGGCTGGTTGCCTTTCTTCACCCGCGTCCGAGATCAGGACCTGATCACCGCCCTCCTAACCGGCGGGCGCGGCGGAGGTAGGGTAAAGGACCTGCTGCCACAAGGCACTGCGCCGCTTTTCCGGATCGCCGGCCCAGGATTCCTCCACGGCCCTTGGCCGATCCTCCAGCAGGTCAAAATCATGGTCCCAGGTGGTCTTCTGCCTCCTTTGGGATATGAACCAAAGATGATCTCCGATGGCAATTATTTAAGGTAATATCATCGACTTACTAAACACCAATTCAGGAGCTGGGCAAGGGAAATACATTTTTGTAATATTATTATAGGGTTAATCATATTTCAGGGGTTTCCCCAAGCTACCCAGGGTCTGAAATATGCGGAATCCATAATTGTTTTGGAATAAACTTGACAAACCCAAAGCCACAAATGATAATTAAAATTCGTGTTAGGGAGGCGGATAATCAAGCTCTGCCTGATAACGCGACATTTCTTCTCAATCATCCAAAACCGGTATAAATGGACGACGTGGTAAATAAATCCTCTTCTGGTGATGAGGAAGTTCACCTCCTGGACTAT